>NZ_JBMKHT010000021.1:0-77874 GCF_049238165.1 Enterobacter cloacae complex sp. IR5422
CGGGTCTGGCGGCGTTTACTGGAAAACTCACTGTCGGCAAAAGTCAGTTGCTGGCTCATCCGGTTACTCATTCTGGGTTCAGGTTACAACACGATGATCTCACATCTCGGACTTATTCGCACCTTCCCTAGGCTATGAAGAGCCGTCCACCTTCAGCAGAGCGTTCTCAAACCAATATGGACTCTCCCCAACCAAATACCGTGAGATGGCTAAAAAAAGTCATGACATGAATGGCTTGTCGATATTGATTACAGAGGTGACGCGCGACTAAAGCGAAAATCCGCTAACCCGCCTCCAGCATCCCAAAACTCACAATCCGCGCGCGTCCCAGCTCTTTTGCCCGGTATAGCGCCACATCCGCAGCGCGCAGCAGGTTGTCGGTCTGGGCATGTTGTGGGTAGCTGGCAATGCCAATCGACACGTCCACCGGCCCAATCTCGGTCAACCCGTAGCGAAGCGACAGCTCATGCACGCCGGTGTAAATCTTCTGCGCGCAGGCGTACGCTTCTGCTTCATCGGCACCGGAAAGCAGCACCAGAAACTCCTCGCCCCCGTAGCGGAATGCCAGCCCGTTGTCATGTGCGGCCCGCTGAACAATTGACGCCACGCTTTTGATCACCAGATCGCCCGCTTCATGGCCGAAACGGTCGTTAATGCTCTTGAAGTGGTCGATATCAATCATCATGCAGCTTAACGGTACGCCAGTGCGTATCGCCTGTGCCTTTTGGGTTTGCAGGGTATCTTCCAGATGATGACGATTACGCAGGCCGGTGAGCGGGTCAAACAACGCTTTTTCCAGCAACGCGTCGCGCAGACGCTGGTTGGCCAGCGCCAGCCCGAGCGCCTCGGCCATCAGCTCCAGATACGCGCGGGAAGGGGCATTATCCGCCGTGATATTCTGGAAGGAGAGCAGGCCAATGGCCTCACCCTGAGCGATAAGCGGCACGCAAAGCGCGCTTTCCGCCTGGGATGCCGGAAGATGGTAGCAGGCAATATCCGGCTCGCCGTTCACCGGCGGGTGACTCTGCCCGCGACGCACGGCCCAGCACTCGTCCGGGTGGAACGTCGTCTCTTCACCCACCGGCGAAAGCCATTGCGCGACGCAGCGCATCTGCCACGGCTCGCGGTCAAGGACGTAGAGTCGGCCCGCGATCCCCGGCGCGATATTGGGGGCAAACAGCTCCGCCACGTTAATCACATCGTTAAAGTTCTCACACCCCTGCAGCCGCTGGGTCATGCGCGCCAGCAGCTCGCGGATGGCCCAGTCGGCATCGCGCTCTTTTTCCAGACGCTGCCGCGCCAGGCCGTTTTCACGGAAGATGCTGATGGCCTGAGCCATATCGCCTATTTCATCAATCTGGTTGAAATTGGGCGTTTCAACCGCGTAATCCTGGGATGCCAGGCGGTGCACCACGTCGCTCAGGCGGACCACGGGGCGCAGCACGCGGCGTTTTAATATAAAGCCGAGCACAAACAGGAACAGCAGGGCGGTCAGGCCGACCGTCAGCTCAGAGGCGGTACGCAGCGCTTTCGATTTTTTGGTCGCCTCCTGAACGGCGGCGATGACGCGCTTGTCGAGTATCTGGCGGAAGTGATCGAGCTGATTCTGCGCGCGCTCAAGCTCCTGCTCATAGGGCTGGCCATAGAGCAAGGCTACGGCCTGGGCGTCTTCACCGCGTTCCAGGCTTTCGAGGGCGGTTTGCTGCTCGTCCTGCAGCTCATCGACGATCTTTATTCCTTCATGCAGCAGGGCCAGTTCTTCATCCGATGCGCCGTTATCCTGCAGCTTTTCCAGCCGAAGCTCGATGCGCTTCAGGCTGTTTTCTGCCTGGTTATATTCCTTGAGCACCTGAGGATCTTTTTTAATGGCGTACAGCCGCGCTAAATCAGACTGCGCCCAGATATCGGTTTCGATATCTTCCGTCAGCTGATCAAATTTCTGCCGTTGTTCAACGGCCTGACGCTCGAGGGTATCCGCACTGGACGCCATCAGCATGATGATGCCGGAGGCGATGGTCAGGCAGACCGTGGCCCCATAGGCCCAGTTTGTTATCGTCGCGATTCGCACCAGATGATCCTTTTACGACATGAGTAGGATGGCGTTCTTCAAATTATAGAAAACGTCTGATTTAAGGCGAAAAAAAAGGCGGCACGGCGCCGCCTGGTGTGGTCTTTATCGTCACGTCCTTACAAATCTGGAGGATTTTTTCCTTCTTCGATGAAATCCGCGTCCAGCTCTTCGGCGTTGCCTTCGTGATCGCGACCGGAGAAGAGGTTCCAGCAGGCGATAAACAGCGCGGCGATGAGCGGCCCAATCACAAAGCCGTTAATGCCGTACAGCTCCATGCCGCCGAGGGTGGAGATCAGAATCAGGTAGTCCGGCATTTTGGTGTCTTTCCCCACCAGCAGCGGGCGCAGGATGTTATCCACCAGCCCGACGACGATCACGAAGAAGCCGACAATAAACAGCCCCTGCCAGATCTGGTGCGTGGCGAACAGGAAGATAGCGGCGGGCACCCAGACAATCGCCGAGCCGATGGCGGGCACCAGTGAGAGGAAGGCCATCAATGCGCCCCAGAGCACGCTGCCGTCGATACCGGCAATGGCAAAGGCAATCCCGCCGAGGATGCCCTGAACCACGGCCACCGCCGCCGTCCCTTTTACCGTGGCGCGCGACACGCCGACGAATTTGGCGAACAGATGCTGCTTGGCAAAATCGGACAGGGGCAGGGAGTCGAGGATCTGGCGTACCAGATACGGGCCGTCTTTCAGCAGGAAGAACAGCAGATACAGCATGATGCCGAAGCTAATCGCAAAGCCAAACGTGCCTTTGCCGATCAGGAACGCGCTGCCCGCGAGATACTGTCCGCCCTGCAGCGCGACGTCGGAGAGTTTTTTCTGGATCTGCGCCGCGTTGGTCAGGTTGTGATCCGCGAGGAAGCCGCTGGCCCAGTCAGGCAGGTGGTTGAAGATGCGCGCCACCACTTCCGGGAACTGGGTGTTGTTCTCCTGCAGTTTGGTGTAAACCACGTTCAGCTCAATGGCGAGCGAGGAGAGGATCACCATCAGCGGAATAAAGACGATCAGGCAGATAATACCGATGGTCAACAGCGAGGCCAGCCCGTTGCGATCCCCCAGCGCGGCGCGAAGCTTGTTTTTTACCGGATTGAAGATAACGGTCAGAATGGCGGCCCACAGTATCGCGGAGAAGTAGGGCGACAGCACGTCGAAGAAGGCCCAGGTCACAAGGGCGAGAATGAAAATAAAGAAACCTTTAGTCAGTCCGTTAAAGCGCATCAGTCAGTCCTGGTTACTAAGAAACTGTGACGACTATAGAACTGATTGTGAGAATTACCAACCTTGCGCCGGGTGGCGGCTGCGCCTTACCCGTCCTACGGGGGAGTGTTACGGTATGACTTCGCGCTTTACGGATACCACTTTCGACTGACCGAAGATCGACTTTTCCCGCACCATGCTGTAAGTATCTGCTTGCGGAGGTGCTTATGGCCTGGCGTCCGATTCTCTATGTGATCCTCACAACCCACCCCAGACTCAGCGCGCGGCGCGCCCGTTTGCGTCTGGTCATCTAGCTTTTTATTAACAATCGCGGTATAACACACCTTCTTTGGATGTTTAGATGTCCATACGTATAGAAGGTAATATGCAAACACAACAAGAAAATGGGCAGCTTAAGCGCACCATGAAAACACGCCACCTGATAATGCTCTCGCTGGGTGGCGTGATTGGGACAGGGTTATTCTTTAATACCGGCTACATCATTTCCACGACCGGGGCGGCGGGCACGCTGCTGGCCTACCTGATAGGTGCGCTGGTGGTCTGGCTGGTGATGCAGTGTCTGGGCGAACTCTCCGTGGCGATGCCGGAAACCGGCGCGTTCCACGTCTATGCCGCGCGTTATCTTGGCCCGGCGACGGGCTACACCGTGGCGTGGCTCTACTGGCTCACCTGGACGGTGGCGCTCGGCTCGAGCTTTACCGCCGCGGGCTTCTGCATGCAGTACTGGTTCCCGCAGGTGCCCGTCTGGGCGTGGTGCGTGGTCTTCTGCGTGGTGATTTTTGGCCTGAACGTCATTTCCACGCGCTTCTTTGCGGAAGGTGAGTTCTGGTTCTCCCTGGTGAAGGTCATCACCATCATCGCCTTTATTATTCTTGGCGGCGCGGCGGTCTTTGGCTTTATCCCGATGCAGGACGGTTCACCCGCGCCGGGCTTAAGCAACATCACCGCCGAGGGCTGGTTCCCGCACGGCGGCCTGCCGATCCTGATGACCATGGTGGCGGTGAACTTTGCGTTCTCCGGGACCGAACTCATCGGTATCGCAGCAGGGGAAACGGAAAACCCGCACAAGGTCATCCCGGTGGCGATCCGCACCACCATTGCGCGCCTGATCATCTTCTTTATCGGCACCGTGTTTGTGCTGGCGGCGCTAATCCCGATGCAGCAGGCGGGCGTGGAAAAGAGCCCGTTCGTGCTGGTGTTTGAAAAGGTCGGTATTCCTTACGCGGCGGATATTTTTAACTTCGTGATCCTGACGGCGATCCTTTCGGCGGCGAACTCCGGGCTGTACGCCTCCGGGCGCATGCTGTGGTCGCTCTCTAACGAGAAAACGCTCCCGCGCTGCTTTGCCCGCGTGAACAAAAACGGCGTGCCGCTGACGGCGCTCTCGGTTTCTATGCTCGGCGGCGTGCTGGCGCTCTTCTCAAGCGTCGTGGCGCCTGACACGGTATTTGTCGCGCTCTCGGCGATTTCTGGCTTTGCGGTGGTAGCCGTCTGGATCAGCATCTGCGCGTCGCACTTCGTTTTCCGTCGTCGCCATCTGCAGTCCGGCCAGCCGCTCTCTGCGCTGCAGTACCGTGCGCCGTGGTATCCGCTGGTGCCGGTCCTCGGGTTTATCCTCTGCGTGGTGGCCTGTGTCGGCCTGTGGTTTGACCCAAGCCAGCGCATTGCCCTTTATTGCGGGATCCCGTTTGTCGCCCTGTGTTATGGTGCCTACTACCTGACCCGAAATATGACATCGCAGGAGCCTGAACATGTCGCAGAATAATCCGCTTACCGCCCTCCTTGAAAAGCAGCCGTTTGTGGTGCTGGATGGCGCGATGGCGACGGAGCTGGAAGCGCGCGGCTGTAACCTGGCAGACAGCCTCTGGTCTGCCAAAGTGCTGATGGAAAACCCGGAGCTTATCCGTGAAGTGCACCTTGATTACTACCGCGCGGGCGCGCAGGTGGCGATCACCGCCAGTTACCAGGCCACGCCTGCGGGCTTTGCGGCGCGCGGCCTGGACGAGGCGCAGTCCCGAACGCTGATTGGCAAAAGCGTGGAGCTGGCGCGTAAGGCGCGTGAAGCGTATCTGGCCGAAAACCCGCATGCGGGCACGCTGCTGGTGGCGGGCTCCGTTGGGCCGTATGGTGCCTATCTGGCGGATGGCTCAGAGTATCGCGGTGACTACGTGCGCAGCGCTGAGGCGTTTACGGCCTTCCACCGCCCGCGCGTGGAAGCGCTGCTGGACGCGGGCGCTGACCTGCTGGCCTGCGAAACGCTGCCGTCTTTTGCCGAGATTAAGGCGCTGGCGGCCCTTCTGGCCGGGTATCCCCGCGCCCGGGCGTGGTTCTCCTTTACCCTGCGGGACAGCGAGCACCTGAGCGACGGCACGCCGCTGCGTGACGTGGTCAGCGTGCTGGCCGACTCTCCGCATATCGTCGCGCTGGGCATTAACTGCATCGCGCTGGAAAATACCACGGCGGCGCTGAAGCACCTGCAGAGCCTGACGTCGCTGCCGCTGGTGGTCTACCCGAACTCGGGCGAGCATTATGATGCGGTGACCAAAACCTGGCACCACCACGGCGAAGCGTGTGAGACGCTTGCGGGGTATCTGCCCCAGTGGCTGGACGCCGGAGCGAAGCTGATTGGTGGCTGCTGTCGCACCACGCCGAAGGATATTGCTGAGCTTAACGCGAAGCGCTGAGTTTTTTGCCGGGTGGCGGCTGCGCCTTACCCGGCCTACGGATCGCACAATGTGTAGGCCGGGTAAGCGCAGCGCCACCCGGCATAAAACAACCGCACAAAACCAACTATCCTTTCCCATTTTTTATCTAAAAACGAATCGTTATGAGCGATTCATTTTTATTCCTTTATCAAAATTCCCGCGTTGGAAATACTGCCCTCATAACAACAAGGGGAGCAGGCACTATGGCAATTTCATCGCGAATCACACTACTCGGCGCACTGGCGCTGTGGGCATTTCAGGCGCAGGCGGTGGACGTCACCGTCGCGTATCAAACTTCTGCGGAACCGGCGAAAGTCGCGCAGGCGGATAACACCTTTGCCAAAGAGAGCGGCGCGAAAGTCGACTGGCGCAAGTTCGACAGCGGCGCGTCCGTGGTGCGTGCGTTAGCCTCCGGCGACGTGCAGATCGGCAATATCGGTTCCAGCCCGCTGGCGGTTGCGGCCAGCCAGCAGGTGCCGATTGAGGTGTTCCTGCTCGCCTCGCAGCTCGGTAACTCTGAAGCGCTGGTGGTGAAGAAAAACATCACCAAACCGGAAGACCTGATCGGCAAACGCATCGCCGTGCCGTTTATCTCCACCACCCACTACAGCCTGCTGGCGGCGCTGAAACACTGGGGCATCAAGCCGGGGCAGGTACAAATTATTAACCTCCAGCCGCCGGCGATTATTGCGGCCTGGCAGCGCGGCGACATTGACGGGGCCTATGTGTGGGCGCCTGCGGTGAACGAGCTGGAAAAAGACGGCACCGTGCTGACCGACTCCGAAAAAGTGGGCCAGTGGGGCGCGCCGACCCTCGACGTGTGGGTCGTGCGCAAAGACTTCGCCGAGAAACATCCTGAGGTGGTGAAAGCCTTCGCGAAAAGCGCGATTGACGCCCAGCAGCCGTACATCAGTAACCCGGATGAATGGCTGAAGCAGCCCGCCAACCTGGAGAAACTCTCCCGCCTGAGCGGCGTGCCGGAAGCGGACGTGCCGGGGCTGGTGAAGGGCAATACCTATCTGACGCCCGCGCAGCAGGTGCAGCAGCTGACCGGGCCGGTTAACAAAGCGATTGTGGATACCGCCACCTTCCTGAAGGAGCAGGGTAAAGTGCCCGCAGTAGCGGCGGATTACAGCCAGTACGTGACCGATCGTTTTGTGAAATAAGGGGTTCGCCATGCTGAATATTACAAATCTGTCTGCCGATTACGGTGGTAAACCCGCCTTACAGGACATCAACCTGACGCTGGACAGCGGTGAGCTGCTGGTGGTGCTGGGCCCGTCCGGGTGCGGAAAAACCACCCTGCTGAATCTCATCGCCGGGTTTGTCCCTTATCAGCATGGCACCATTCAACTGGAAGGCAAAAAGGTGGAGGGCCCCGGCGCCGAGCGCGGCGTGGTCTTCCAGAATGAAGGCCTGCTCCCCTGGCGCAACGTGCAGGAAAACGTGGCGTTTGGGCTGCAGCTTGCGGGCATCCATCGTGAACAGCGGCTGGAAACCGCGCGGGCGATGCTGAAAAAAGTGGGGCTGGAAGGCGCGGAAAAACGCTATATCTGGCAGCTTTCCGGCGGCCAACGGCAGCGTGTCGGGATTGCCCGCGCGCTGGCCGCGAATCCGCAGCTGTTGCTGCTGGACGAGCCGTTCGGGGCGCTGGATGCCTTCACCCGCGAGCAGATGCAAACCCTGCTGCTGCGCCTGTGGCATGAGACGGGCAAGCAGGTACTGTTGATTACGCATGATATCGAAGAGGCAGTGTTTATGGCTACCGAGCTGGTGCTGCTCTCGCCGGGGCCGGGCCGCGTGCTGGAGCGCTTGCCGCTGGATTTTGCCCGCCGCTACGTCGCGGGAGAACCCGTGCGCAGCATCAAATCCGACCCGCTGTTTATCGAACAGCGTGAATACGTCTTAAGCCGCGTGTTTGAACAGCGGGAGGCTTTCTCATGAGCATCGTCTTCAGTGAAAAAACGCGCCGCACGCGTCTGGCGCTGCGCTGGCCTTTCTCGCGCCAAATTACCTTGAGCGTCGGTACGCTGCTGGTGCTGCTGGCGGTGTGGTGGGCGGTTGCTGCCCAGCAGTGGGTCAGCCCGCTGTTTCTGCCGCCGCCGGGACAGGTGCTGAGCAAACTTATTACCATCGCCGGGCCGCAGGGCTTTATGGATGCCACGCTCTGGCAGCACTTAGGTGCCAGCCTGGCGCGTATTCTGGTGGCGCTGCTGGCGGCGGTGATTATCGGCATTCCCGTGGGGATTGCGATGGGGCTGAGCCCGACGGTGCGCGGCATCCTCGACCCGCTGATTGAGCTTTACCGCCCGGTCCCGCCGCTGGCCTATCTGCCGCTGATGGTGATCTGGTTCGGCATCGGTGAAACCTCAAAAATCCTGCTGATTTATCTGGCGATTTTCGCCCCGGTGGCCATGTCGGCCCTGGCGGGCGTGAAGAGCGCCCAGCAGGTGCGGATCCGCGCGGCGCAGTCGCTGGGGGCCAGCCGCACGCAGGTGCTGCTGTTCGTGATTTTACCGGGCGCGCTGCCGGAGATTTTAACCGGGATACGCATCGGGCTTGGCGTGGGCTGGTCCACGCTGGTGGCGGCAGAGCTGATCGCCGCCACGCGAGGGTTAGGGTTTATGGTGCAGTCGGCGGGGGAGTTCCTGGCGACTGACGTGGTGCTGGCAGGGATTGCGGTCATTGCCGCGATCGCCTTCGGATTAGAACTGGGGCTACGCGCGTTACAGCGCCGCCTGACGCCCTGGCATGGAGAAATACAATGAGTGAACGTCTGACTATTACCCCGCTGGGGCCGTACATTGGCGCGCAGGTGTCGGGCCTGGATGTGACCCGTCCGCTGAGCGATAACCAGTTCGAGCAGCTGTACCACGCGGTGCTGCGACATCAGGTGGTGTTCCTGCGTGAGCAGGCGATCACCCCGCAGCAGCAGCGCGCGCTGGCCCTGCGCTTTGGCGATCTGCATATCCACCCGGTCTATCCGCATGCGGAAGGGGTGGAGGAGATTATCGTCCTCGACACCCACAACGATAACCCGCCGGATAACGATAACTGGCACACCGATGTGACCTTTATCGAGACGCCGCCTGCGGGGGCGATTCTGGCGGCGAAGCTGCTGCCGGAGACGGGGGGCGATACCCTGTGGACCAGCGGCATTGCGGCGTATGAGGCGCTCTCCGAGCCGTTCCGGACGCTGCTGAGCGGGCTGCGGGCGGAGCACGACTTCAAAAAATCGTTCCAGGAGTACAAGTACCGTAAAACGGAAGAGGAGCATCAGCGCTGGCAGGAGGCGGTGGCGAAGCATCCGCCGCTGCTGCACCCGGTGGTGCGCACCCATCCGGTCACGGGCAAGCAGGCGCTGTTCGTGAACGAAGGATTTACGACGCGCATTGTGGACGTGACGGAAAAAGAGAGCGAGGCGCTGTTAGGTTTCCTGTTCGCACATATCACTAAACCGGAGTTTCAGGTGCGCTGGCGCTGGCAGGAGAACGACCTGGCGATCTGGGATAACCGCGTGACGCAGCACTATGCCAATGCGGACTATCTGCCGCAGCGGAGGATTATGCAGCGGGCGACAATTTTGGGCGATAAGCCGTTTTACCGCCCCTGATCCTGTAGTACCCGTAGGCCGGGTAAGCGCAGCGCCACCCGGCGAAAACGGTGCACAATTGCCGGGTGGCGGCTACGCCTTACCCGGCCTACCAATCCCAGGCCAATTAAAGGTGCGCCTCAATATACCGCTGATAGCGGTTCGCCTTCAGGTAACACAAATCCACCAGCACCAGCCCGTCAACGCAGTTGTTGAACGCCGGGTCGCTGCCAAAATCAATAAACTGCACGCCGCCGGGCTCGCACAGCTCGGAATATTGCTTGTAAAGCGGCGGAATGCCGCAGCCAAGATTGCCGAGCAGGGATTTCAGCTTCGTCAGATCGTCCACGTAATCCACGCCGCCAAACTGCGCCAGCACGTCCGGCAGGGACGCGGGATACGGCTGGCGCGAGGCGGCGAGCGGATGCGTCGCCGGGAACCACAGGCGGTAAAATGCCACCAGCAGATCCCGCGCGGCAGGCGGTAAGCCACCGGAAATCGAGACCGGGCCAAACAGGTAGCGGTAGTGCGGATAACGCGCCAGATACGCCCCAATGCCGGACCATAAATAGTCCAGGCCGCGGCGCCCCCAGTAGCGCGGCTGAATAAAGCTGCGCCCCAGCTCAATGCCGTGTGCCAGCACGTCCTGCATTTTGTCGTCGTAGTGGAACAGGCTATAGCTGTACAACCCCTCAACGCCGCGCTTTTCGATCTGCATGGCCGTCGGCATAAAGCGATACGCGCCGACGATCTCCAGATCCTCCTCATCCCACAGGATCAGGTGCAGATAATCATCGTCGTAGCTGTCGGTGTCCCGGCGTTTGCCGCTCCCTTCCTCCACCGCGCGAAAGGCAATCTCGCGCAGGCGGCCCAGCTCCCGCAGCAGCGGGGCGTCTTCCTGACCGTTGCGCTGCCAAAGATAGATGGTTTTCCCGTCGCTGGTTTTGCCCAGAGATTCGGCCTGCGCCAGCGCGCGCTTCAAAGTGGCCCGGTCTTCCGGACGGGCAATCGCGCACTGGGTTTTAAAGACGCCGGGCACTCCCTTGCCAAGACGCATCACGTGCTGACGGCACTGCTCGGCCATCTCACGCGACGAAAGGGTGGCGCTGTGCCAGTGATGCCACGCAATCTGCTGGCCGATTTTAATCGGCAGCTGGCTGTGGCGGCGGCGGAACATCTGCTGCATCAGCAGCAGCATCGACAGCGTCGGGGAGACCAGCGTGCTGGCGTAAAAGAGCAGGCTGTTGTGCGCCTGAATATGCACCGGCAGCAGCGGGACGCGCAGCTTGCCGGCGAGTTTGATAAAGCCAGAGTGCCATTTCTTATCGCGAATGCCTTTGCGCGTGGGGCGGGAAACTTCGCCTGCCGGGAAGAAGATCAGTACGCCCGCGTTTTGCAGGTGCTGTTCCATCTGCACCAGCGACGACTTCGCCGTCCTGCCACCCATATTGTCCACCGGAATAAACAGCGAGCTGAGGGGCTCAAGGTGGGTCAGCATCCGGTTGGTCACGACTTTAACGTCGCGCCGCACGCGGGAGACGGCGTACAGCAACGCCAGACCGTCCAGCGTACCCGTCGGGTGGTTGGCAATGATGACCAGCGGGCCATGTTCGGGGATTTGTTCGAGATCGCGGGCGGAAACGGTGCAGAGAATATCCAGGTGTTCCAGAACCTGCTCCACCATATCCAGTCCTTTCAGATGGCGGTGGGCGGCGGCAAACTGCTGAAACTCGTCTTCGTAGAACAGTCTTTTTAACAGACTTTTTTGCCAGGGTGCGGGCCTCGCCTGAGGCCAAAGATCGTCGAGAACGCTATCGAGGCTAAACATGGTCACTCCTCCTGCCGTCTTGCGAAGACAGTAGAAGGCGCAGATGTCGGTTGTATTGCAGTTGGGTGAAGATTTGAGCAGAGAGCAGGCCGGGTAAGGCGAAGCCGCCACCCGGCGCTAAAGCGGATTAACGCAGAATTTTCTTCTCGGCCAGATCCAGGGCGAAGTAGCTGAAGATCAGATCCGCGCCGGCGCGTTTGATCGCACCCAGGCTTTCAAGGATCACTTTCTCTTCGTCGATCGCCCCTGCCAGCGCGGCGAACTTGATCATTGCGTACTCGCCGCTCACCTGGTAAGCGCCCAGCGGCAGCTCGGTGCGTTCGCGGATGTCGCGCAGGATATCAAGGTACGCGCCAGCCGGTTTTACCATCAGGCAGTCTGCGCCCTGGGCTTCATCGAGCAGGGATTCACGAATCGCTTCGCGGCGGTTCAGCGGGTTCATCTGATAGGTTTTACGATCGCCCTTCAGCGCCGTGCCGGCTGCTTCACGGAACGGGCCGTAGAAGGAGGAGGCAAATTTGGTGGAGTAGGACATGATGGCGGTGTCGGTGAAACCGGCCGCGTCCAGCGCCTGACGAATCGCCTGAACCTGTCCGTCCATCGCCGCAGACGGTGCGATGAAGTCCGCACCCGCAGCGGCCGCGACGACCGCCTGCTTGCCGAGGTTCAGCAGGGTGGCATCGTTATCCACGCCGTGATCGCACAGCACGCCGCAGTGGCCGTGAGAGGTATATTCACAGAAACAGGTGTCGGACATCACCACCATTTCCGGCACGGTTTCTTTGCAGATGCGCGACATGCGGGCGACGAGGCCATCTTCCTTCCACGCGTCGCTGCCGGTGGCGTCGGTATGATGGGAGATGCCGAAGGTCATCACCGAGCGGATCCCCGCGTTGGCGATACGTTCGATCTCACGCGCCAGATATTTCTCCGGAATGCGCATGACGCCCGGCATGGCCTCGATGGCTTTGTAGTCATCGATCTCTTCTTCAACAAAAATCGGCAACACCAGATCGTTTAAGGTCAGGGTTGTCTCTTCAAACATAGCGCGCAGTGCAGGTGACTTACGCAGACGGCGGGGACGTGCAATTAAATCGGTCATGGTATGCCTGATGTTTGTGGAACAAAGAGGGCTAGTGTACCTCAAAGTGGCGACGGGTGTTTTACTAAAGTGGGCATTTTGCTTTTGCGAAATGCGGCAGATGAGTTTGCCTGTTACCAATAATATATAATGCAGGACAGTATAACGCTGAGAGAAGAATGAGATATTTGTGTTATTTCTATATAGAAATGAATGTATCATTAAAAATGATTTATTATTTTTTATGATGTTTCCCTGGTTGCTTTGCCCGTGCATTAACATTTTGTTTTTATAATATTTATTTTATGACACCCTGTGCGTTGTGGCCTGAATCTGTTTTTTGTCTGAATGCGGACTTAATGGAAACATTCATTGAACCTTTTCGAAATGAAACTGCATAATTCCCTCCGCAATTAAATATTGCAAATTCATTGATGGACAAACTTGCTTACGTCCCTGAGGAGGGATGACCCAATGCAAACATGGAAAAAGAAACTCGTTGTATCTCAACTTGCATTAGCCTGCACCCTGGCTATCGCTTCTCAGGCCAATGCGAAGGATATTTCCGGTACGACATATAATACCTTCGGATACGATAATACAGCGACCACTCCCTGGTATTATGGCTATGCCGACTGGGATTTCTCAGATGCCATCCACGATGGTGATATTTACCCGGTGATTAATAAAACCACCGTGAATGGTGTTATTTCAACGTACTATCTCGATGATGGCATCAATGGTCGGGCGAATGCGTTGAGTATTTCCAACAGCACCATTAATGGCATGATTACCTCTCAGTGTATGACCGCCACCTGTGCTGATGGTCTGGATGCCGACGGCACCCAACATGCTCAATACGATCGTTTTAGCCTGACAGTTGATAATTCCACCATTAACGATACGTATGAACATTATGCGTATGATGTTGTAAATGGGGAAAATACGGAAAGACACTATCTGGATACCTATGATATGGGTAATGCGATTACCCTGGACGTGGAATCAGATATTGTTATCCAGAATAATTCTCACGTCGCGGGGATTACCCTGACGCAGGGGTATCAGGAACGGGATAATACCCCGTACGACGGCGTTGAAGGCGTAGCCAACAGCAGCAAGGTCTTTACCGACACGCTGCTGGTAAAAGATTCGGTACTGACTTCCGGTGCGTACCGCGATTTAGGTACCAGCGGATTCTACGGTCAGACCGCGAAGCCGAGCGACTATAGTGAAACCGACGCGACAGGGGCAGATGATGCCGCGCTGATTGTTACCGCCAGCGCGTCTGATAACGCGATGCAGACCGCTGCCACCTTCGATCACTCCACCGTTACGGGCGACATCCTGTTCTCCAGCACCTTCGACAACAACTTCTACCCGAACGGCGATCCGGCAACCGATACCACCGAAGACGGTGTCTATAACCCTACCACCAACGGCTGGGACGGCACCGATAAGCTGGATGTCACCCTGACCAACGGCAGCAAATGGGTCGGTGCTGCGCAGTCCAGCGTTGAGGCTATCGGCACGACGCAGATGTATGGCCAGGGCTACAGCAACGTAGACTGGCGCACGCTGTCCCCGAACAGCATTTGGCCGGATTCCACCTATGACAGCAACGCACATGTTGCGGGTGAAGCGGTGTATCAGAGCGGTCTGTTTAACATTGCGCTGGATAACGGCTCCGAGTGGGATACCCGCAAGATGTCAAACATTGACACGCTGACGGTAAACAACCAGTCTCAGGTCAATGTTGAAAACTCAGGCCTGCTGGCGGATACCATCACTCTGACCAATGCTTCCTCATTGAACATCGGCGACAACGGCGGCGTGGCCACCGACCATCTGTATCTGGACAGCGATAGCCGTGCGGCACTGACGGAAGAAACGGCCGAGCTGTATGCCAACACCATCACCGTGGATAACGGTGCAGAGCTGGCGCTGGGTCTGGGCCAGGTTGATACGCACACTATGGTTCTGACCGATGGCGGCGTGCTGAATGTTGCGAGCCGCGATTACGTGCTGAACAGCGATCTGAACAACGCACGCTATATCACTAACGACAAGCGCAGCGCCGATTATGACTACGGCGTAGTGGCCATTCACTCTGACGGCCATCTGGCGGTGAACGGTGACGTCGCAGGCAACTATAAAGTCCGTATCGACGACGCGACCGGAGCAGGTTCCGTCGCTGATTACAAAAATAAAGAGATTGTCCGTGTCTATGACAATAACGCGGATACGGCGGCCAGCTTTACTGCCGCAAACAAAGCCGATTTAGGTGCTTATACCTACCAGGCGCAGCAGCAGGGTGACACCGTCGTTCTGCAGCAGAAAGAACTGACCGACTATGCCAATATGGCGCTGAGCATCCCTTCTGCTAATACCAATATCTGGAATCTGCAGCAGGATACCGTAGGTGCGCGTCTGACCAACAGCCGTCACGGCCTGGCGGATAACGGCGGGGCGTGGGTGAGCTACTTCGGCGGCAACTTCGACGGTGACAACGGCGTTATCAGCTACGATCAGGACGTGAGCGGTATTATGGTGGGTCTGGATACCCAGATTGACGGTAATAACGCGAAGTGGATCGTCGGTGGTGCGGCAGGTTTCGCGAAGGGCGATATCAGCGATCGTACCGGTCAGGTCGATCAGGATAGCCAGACGGCGATGATCTACGCGTCAGCGAAGTTCATGAACGATCTTTTCCTCGACAGCTCCCTGAGCTACACCCGCTTCAACAACGATCTCTCCGCTAACATGAGCAACGGTCAGTATGTTGACGGCAATACCACCAGTGACGCTGTTGGCTTTGGTCTGAAGCTGGGTTATGACTGGAAACCAAACCTCTCTGGCTACGTAACGCCATACGCAGCCGTATCGGGTCTGTTCCAGTCAGGCGATGATTATCGCCTCAGCAATGACATGCGCATGGATGGACAATCATACGATAGCCTGCGTTATGAACTCGGTGTTGATACGGGTTACACCTTCAACTACGGCGGCGATCAGGCTCTGACCCCTTACTTCAAACTGGCCTGGGTTTATGACGACGCCGATAACAATGCCGATATTAACGGTGACAGCATTGATAACGGCGTGAAAGGTTCAGCTGTTCGTGTTGGGCTGGGCACCCAGTTCAGCTTCACGAAGAACTTCAGCGCTTACACGGATGCCACATATCTTGGCGGCGGCGACGTTGACCAGAACTGGGGCGCAAACCTGGGTGTGAAATATACCTGGTAATGAATAAAGCGGGGGAGGGGGTATCTCCTCCGCTTTTTAGCGAAGCAATAAAAATAATATTGAACCGACAAATACGGATGACTTGAGGTCTGCATGAACGTTAATGCGAAACCACTTTCTGAATTACGCCGGCTCGAACAGGGGTTAATAGCAGCCAGTACCCCTTTTACATGTGCACCCCAACAATTAATTACGTCGGGCGAATCGAATGAGCCTCGCACGATCGTATTACAAACCGGCGTTATTGAGATCTATCGCCCTTCTGATGAACTTCTGGTGGGGATTGCGACTGCCCCCTTTATTTTTGGTCTGGCTACGGTGATGATTAATCATTCACAGGAATACAGAGTGATTGCCAAAACGGCCTGTACCGGTTTTTATTTATCCACAGAAACTACCCGACAACAAATCCAGCAATTTTCACTGTGGAAAGAGGCCTTCAGCTGGTTATCCTGGATAAATTACATTCTTGAGAAGCGCGATAAGCAGCTGGTTGGCAATAACTCCTATCACCAGATCCGCGCGATGCTGCTTAATATGGCCGAGTGGGATGAAACGCTGCGTTCAAAAATCGGTGTGATGAATCATATTCAGCAAAGCACACGCATTTCACGTTCTGTTGTTGCCGAGGTTCTGGCCGCCCTGCGACAGGGAAATTATATCAATATGAGCCGGGGCAAGCTGGTCAGCATCAACCGCTTGCCCACGGAATATTAATCTCAGTTGGATGCGGTAAGCACCTGGGCTTTATTGGCACTCAATTCCGCCACCAGGTTATTAACACCGTCACTCATATTGACGAAACGCGTATGCGGGGAGCGAGTGACCACCACAAACGCGCCCACGTTCGACTGCGGAATCATAGCCATATAGGTGATGAATCCGCCGCCGCCGCCGGTTTTCTGAATAATCCCCGGCCGGCCATTTTTCGGTGCCATATAGACCCAGCCCATGCCGAGCGCATCGGCTTTACCCGGCACGTCCATCCCGATGACCCGATGCAGCTGAGTACGCTGATAAATCAGGGTCTGCATACGATCGGCCTGGCTGCTGCGAGAGTAGAAATCCGAGGAAAGGAACTGCTGCATCCAGCGCATCATGTCGCCAGGCGTGGAGTAAACCCCGCCGCTGCCCACGGCCGCCAGCGTGTTATTACAGGGGCTGGCGCCTTTCTCTGCCACCATCAGGCGACGGCACTGGTCCGGGGACGGGGTAAAGGTGGTGTCTTTCATGCCCAGCGGACGGGTGATCTGCTCTTCAAACAGCTGGGTGTAGGGTTTGCCAGCCGCCGTTGAGAGGGCATCCGCCAGCAGGTCAAACGCCAGGTTTGAATATGAGGCCTGCGAACCCGGCGCCGCCTTCAGCGTGGCGGTACTCAGATAGCTCCAGCGCTGGTCGCGCGTTGGCCAGACAAAGACGTCACGATGCGCCGCGCCGCCTGGCTGTTCACGCGGCAGGGCGCTGGTGTGGGTAGCAAGGTTCACAAGCCGGATCGGCGTACCCTGATACGTGGGGACCCGGGCGCCTGGCGGCGCGTATTTGCTGAGCGGATCGTCGAGCTTCACCACGCCCTGATCGAGCAGTTTCACCAGCATTTCGCTGGTCATCAGCTTGGTTAAGGATGCGATGCGGATAACGGAATCCAGCTGCGGGTGAACGTTATTGCCCGGGCGCGTTTCGCCAAAGCTGCGAAATACACGCTGGTTTCCGTCGATAACGACCATCGCCATACCGGTCGCGCCGCTGCCGTAATAGATAAGGTTCGCGTAGCGATCGGCAATATCTGAAGCTAAAACGGGAGCCGTCAGCGGTTGGGCTGCCTGGGCGGTAGAGAAGCTCACCGCACACAGCGCGGCAAAAGAGAGCAGACAACGTTTCAACGAAAAGCATCCATGAAGTGAATGAGGAAAGTAATGGGTATTTATACTACTAATCGGTACCGTGCAATGCCCCGAATTGCATAACGATAGCGAGAAAAACGTAACCATGGGTAAATATGAACAATTTACTTGCGAGCCATCTCCCATTTTGTGACATCGGGCTTATGATAGGCACCAGTGTCACTCAATCTTACGGAGAACGGTATGTCTGAGAAGCGTGTGGTTATGGTTGTCGATATGCAAAACGGGGTGTTTGAAACCCCTCGTCATCAGCGCGAAAAGTGTGTCTCTCTGATCAACCAGCTTACGCAGGCAGCCGACACGGTGATTTTTATACAGCATACCGAGGCCGGGGGGTTGGAAGAGGGAAGCGAAGGGTTTGCGCTACTGCCTGAACTCCATCAGCCTGCTGGTGCGCTTTACGTGACCAAAACCGCCTGCGATGCCTTCTACAACACCGGGCTTGAGGCGCTGCTGCGGGAGCAGGGCATTCGCGAGTTTGTCATCTGCGGCTGCGCCACCGATTACTGCGTCGATGCGACGATCAAGAACGGCGTTAGCCGGGGTTATCACATCACCGTTGCCGAAGATGCCCATACCACCGCCAACCGTCCGGCTGCTGATGCACAGATCCTGATTAACCATCACAACGACGTCTGGCGTAACTTCATTGCGCCAGCGAATCCTCTCGCGGTGAAACGCACCGAAACAATTCTTGAAAACTGGAAAGCGAACTAATAATTAACGCTCGGGTCTGACCTTTTTGCCGGAGCCGGGAGGCTGGCTCGGGCAGGTTTTCGTGTGGTGACGTGTTGTACACAGCAACAGCCATAACAACAAGAAGGAAGCATTATGTTTAAGTCTTTTTTCCCAAAGCCGGGGCCTTTTTTCCTGTCGGCATTTATTTGGGCACTGATCGCTGTCATTTTCTGGCAGGCGGGCGGCGGCGCATGGCTGACGCGCATCACGGGGGCGACAGGCGAGGTGCCGATTAGCGCGGCGCGCTTCTGGTCGCTGAGCTACCTGCTGTTTTACGCCTACTACATGGTGTGCGTAGGGCTGTTTGCCCTGTTCTGGTTTGTCTATTCACCCCACCGCTGGCAGTACTGGTCGATCCTTGGCACATCGCTGATTATCTTTGTGACCTGGTTCCTGGTGGAAGTGGGCGTAGCGGTTAACGCCTGGTATGCACCGTTCTACGATCTGATCCAGACCGCGCTGAGCTCGCCACACAAGGTGACCATCAATCAGTTCTACCATGAGGTCGGCGTCTTCCTCGGCATCGCCCTGATTGCGGTGATCATCGGCGTGATGAACAACTTCTTCGTTAGCCACTACGTTTTCCGCTGGCGTACCGCGATGAACGAACATTATATGGCGCACTGGCAGCACCTGCGTCATATCGAAGGTGCCGCACAGCGCGTGCAGGAAGACACCATGCGTTTTGCCTCCACGCTTGAAGACATGGGCGTCAGCTTTATCAACGCCATCATGACGCTGATTGCCTTCCTGCCGGTGCTGGTGACGCTCTCGGCGCACGTGCCGGATCTGCCGATTGTCGGCCACATTCCGTATGGTCTGGTGATTGCCGCGATTGTCTGGTCGCTGATGGGCACGGGCCTGCTGGCGGTAGTTGGGATTAAACTGCCGGGTCTGGAGTTTAAAAATCAACGCGTCGAAGCCGCATACCGTAAAGAGCTGGTGTACGGTGAAGACGATGCCAACCGCGCCTCGCCGCCGACCGTCCGCGAGCTGTTTGGCGCCGTGCGTCGTAACTATTTCCGTCTTTACTTCCACTATATGTATTTCAACATTGCGCGTATTTTGTATCTGCAGGTGGATAACGTTTTCGGTTTGTTCCTGCTGTTTCCGTCCATTGTTGCGGGTACGATTACGCTCGGTCTGATGACGCAGATCACCAACGTTTTCGGTCAGGTTCGTGGGTCGTTCCAGTACCTGATCAGCTCCTGGACCACGCTGGTGGAATTGATGTCCATCTACAAACGTCTGCGCAGCTTTGAACGCGAGCTGGACGATCGTGACCTGCAGGAAGTCACCAACACATTTAGCTAATACAGGACGTTGCTATGCCTTTTGCCGTACCGCGCGCGTTACCGTTGACCATACTGGCCGCTTTTGTGCTGGCAGGCTGTGCCGAAAAGGGGGCCGCTCCGCTCAAAAAGGGCGAGAAGCCCGTTGATGTGGCGAGCGTTGTGCGGCAGAAAATGCCCGCCAGCGTGAAAGATCGCAATGCGTGGGCAGACGCGCTGGCAAAAACCTTTGAAAGCCAAAAGATCGCGCCGACCGAGGAGAACATCTGTTCGGTGCTGGCGGTGGCACAGCAGGAGTCGATGTACCAGTCAGACCCGGCTGTGCCGGGGCTGAATAAAATCGCCTGGAAAGAGATCGACCGCCGCGCGGAGTCCATGCATATCCCGGTGTTCCTCGTGCATACCGCGCTTAAAATCACCTCGCCGAACGGCAAAAGCTACAGCGAACGGCTGGATACGGTGAAAACCGAAAAACAGCTTAGCGCTATTTTCGATGATTTCATCAACATGGTGCCGATGGGTCAGAAGCTGTTTGGCTCACTGAACCCGGTCCACACCGGTGGCCCAATGCAGGTAAGCATCGCGTTCGCGGAGAAACACACCGACGGCTATCCGTGGAAAATCGACGGTACGGTGCGCCAGGAGGTCTTCTCCCTGCGCGGCGGACTGTGGTTCGGCACGTATCACCTGTTGAACTACCCGGCGAACTACGATGAGCCGCTGTACCGCTTTGCCGACTTTAACGCAGGCTGGTATGCCAGCCGTAATGCGGCATTCCAGAGTGCGGTCAGCCGCGCAAGCGGCGTTAAGCTGGCGCTTGACGGCGATCTCATCGCTTACGGCAGCAGCGAGGCAGGAAGCACCGAGCTTGCCGTACGGAAATTATCGACAACGCTTGGCCTGAGCAATAGCGACATTCGCCGCCAGCTTGAGAAAGGCGATAGCCTGGCCTTTGAGAAAACGGATCTCTACAAGAACGTGTTTGCGCTTGCCGATAAGAAAAGCGGGAAAACGTTACCGAGGGCTATCCTGCCGGGGATCCAGCTGGAAAGCCCGAAGATCACGCGTAACCTGACCACCGCGTGGTTCGCGAAACGCGTGGACGATCGCCGGGCTCGCTGTATGGGGCTTTAACGGCGGCGGCGAAAGCGCAGCACTAATGCCACAACGCCCAGAATCATACATCCCGCGAGGAAGGGAATCAGGCCGAACAGGGTGCTGACGCCAAAGCCAATCTCAACTCGCGGCCGTCCGTTATCCTGCACCTGCATCAGGTGTTCGTAAACGCCAGGCGCATGGACCAGCATATTGAGCAGCTGCGAGCCAGCCCAGAAGCAGAACAGAACAAACAGGGCATACGCGATATTACCCGCCGTGGAGGTTTTTGGTTTTCCGCCAAAAATCGGTTTCGACAATGTAAAGTCAGCCATGATGACCTCCGGATAAATCGCTCTGTTAATACGCTTCGTACAGGGTGAGTTTGACAGGTCATCGCATTTGTCAATATCAGAATCGTGGTAATTTACGCGCCGGAATCCTCCTGGATTGTTGATTTCTGCAGCACGTCACAATTTATTAACTTAAGTGAAATTGCGTCGCGTTTCAGAATTTCCGTATCTGCCACAGACCTGGCCGTAAAACTGTGAGAGGATGTCTTTTTTTCCTGCCGGAGTTGTTATGAAGCTCACGTCCAAACTACGCCGTGACTGGCACTACTACGCCTTCGCTATCGGGCTGATCTTTATTCTTAACGGTGTCGTGGGCCTGTTGGGGTTTGAGGCAAAAGGCTGGCAAACCTATGCCGTCGGGCTGGTGACCTGGGTTATCAGTTTCTGGCTGGCGGGGTTGATTATCCGCCGCCGTCCTGAAGAGACGACAGCGGATGAGGCAGCGTCGGCGAAGCGCGCCGATTAACCGTTTACGGAACTTTTAAGCGCGCTGTCGGCGGCGTGACGCTCCAGCGCCAGTTCGATCAGGCGGGTGATCAGTTCCGGATAGCTGAGGCCGCTCGCCTGCCACAGCTTCGGATACATGCTGATGTTAGTGAACCCCGGCAGCGTGTTGATTTCATTGATCACCACCTCGTTTTCCGCCGTCAGGAACACATCCACGCGCGCCATGCCGCAGCAGCCGAGCGTCTGATAAGCGCGAATGGCGATCGCCCGGATCTTATCGTTAACCGCCGGATCGAGATCCGCAGGCACGACAACCTGCGCGCCTTTATCATCAATGTATTTGGTGTCGTACGAGTAGAAGTCGCTGTTTAAGACCACTTCGCCGCAGGTGCTCGCCTGTGGAAAATCGTTGCCCAGCACGGCGCACTCAATTTCACGGCCTTTGATGCCCTGCTCAACCACCACTTTATGGTCGAACTCAAACGCCAGGCGGACGGCCTGGGTGAACTCAGCTTCGCTGGTCACTTTGCTGACGCCCACGGAGGAGCCCTGGTTTGCTGGCTTCACAAACAGCGGCAGACCCAATTCAGCGCTAATCTGCGCGAAGCTGTGCTTGTCGCGGTTGGCGCGGGTGAGCGTCACAAACGGCGCGATATTCAGCCCGGCGTCGCGCAGCAGGCGTTTGGTGACGTCTTTGTCCATGCACGCGGCGGAGCCGAGTACGTCCGAGCCGACGAACGGCAGGTTGGCCATGCGCAGCATCCCCTGCAGGGAACCATCTTCCCCCAGCGTGCCGTGCACGATAGGGAAGACCACGTCGATCTGGGCGAGAGCCTGTGCATTGCCTGCATCGATAAGCTGCCCCTTCGCGACGCCGGGTACGGTGGCGACGCTAATTTCTGAAGGATTCAGGGCGATATGGGCCGGATCGTGAGCATTCAGCAGATACTGGCTGGCATCGTTAACGTGCCACTGACCCTGTTTATCAATGCCCAGCAGCACCACGTCGAAACGGCTTTTATCGATCGCATCAACGATATTTTTAGCCGATTGCAATGACACTTCGTGTTCCGCTGATTTTCCCCCAAAGACAATACCTACGCGCTGCTTAGCCATCTCACTCTCTTCCAGTCTGACGAAAAGCCAATAACATACCACGATGCCCGGCGGGTTTCGCGACCTTCTGCCATAATGTTTGGGGGAATGTTCAGGGGGGCGAGTGAAAGGAAAAACGCTGCTGACCGTTTTGATTCTTATCGCCGTCGCAACGGTGGGTTACCGCTGGTTGCCGCCTTACTACAACCCTTTCATACCGCTGACGCTTGACGATCCGCCAGGCCGAATCACCCAGTATAAGCTTCGGCGCTTAACGCCCGAGGCCTGCGCAAGCCTGCTTGCGCAGGCTAATCAACGCGATCTCATCCGCACCCAGCCGGTGGCTGACAGCGGCGGCGCGTGTCCGCTTAATAACGTTGTACGCGTGCGTGACTTCGGTCCGGTCGGCCTGAACAGCAGTTTTCTCGCCAGCTGTCCGCTGGCGCTCAGCTCAGCCCTCTTTATCAGCCAGCAGGCCCGGCCGCTGACAAAACGCTATACGGGCAGCGACCTGGCGCGTATCGATCATCTCGGCAGCTTTGCCTGCCGCAATATTTACCACCGCCCTGACGCGCGCCGCAGCGAGCATGCCACGGCGGAGGCGCTGGATGTCGCCGCTTTTCGTCTGGCGAACGGCGACCGCGTCACGGTGCTGAACGGCTGGAAGGCGGCCACGACGCAGCCCTGGCTGAAGGCGATGCTGGCGGCAAGCTGCGGGTACTACGGGAACGGTCTGGGGCCAGAGTACAACGCGGCGCATGCCAACCATTTTCATCTCGGAATGCGCGGTTTTGGCCTGTGCCGGTGAAGCATAATATTCCGCCAGAAAATGGATGAATTGTGACTTATTTCACAAATATGATGACTGGGAAGATAAAACACCAAAGTCGGTCAGGCCGCATCTCTGGTGCGACGTTAACACGCGTAACTTGCTAATCTGACGGCGAATTCGCCTAAAAATGAAGACTATTCTGTATGGAATCCTGGAAAGTTAATCTCATCTCGGTCTGGTTCGGTTGCTTCTTCACCGGGCTGGCCATCAGCCAGATTTTGCCGTTCCTGCCGCTGTACGTCTCGCAGCTGGGGGTCACCTCGCACGAAGCGCTTTCTATGTGGTCCGGCCTGACGTTCAGCGTCACCTTTCTGGTTTCCGCGATTGTGTCACCCATGTGGGGCAGCCTGGCCGATCGAAAAGGCAGAAAACTGATGCTGCTGCGCGCCTCGCTCGGGATGGCGATAGCCATTCTGCTGCAGGCCTTCGCCACCAACGTCTGGCAGCTGTTCTTCCTGCGGGCGGTGATGGGGCTGACGTCCGGGTATATTCCAAACGCCATGGCGCTGGTCGCCTCTCAGGTGCCGCGCGAGCGGAGCGGCTGGGCGCTGAGCACGCTCTCCACGGCGCAGATCAGCGGCGTCATCGGTGGCCCGCTGCTGGGGGGCTTTCTGGCGGACCACGTCGGACTGCGCGCGGTATTTATCATCACTGCGGTTCTGCTGGTGGTCAGTTTTCTGGTCACGCTCTTTCTGATTAAAGAGGGAGGCCGCCCGGTTATCAGTAAATCTGAACGCCTGAGCGGCAAGGCCGTTTTCGCCTCGCTGCCTTATCCGGGGCTGATGATCAGCCTGTTTGTCACCACCATGGTGATCCAGCTCTGTAACGGTTCGGTGGGGCCGATACTGGCGCTGTTTATCAAGTCAATGGAGCCGGAGAGCACGAACATCGCTTTTTTAAGCGGCATGATTGCCGCCGTGCCGGGCGTATCCGCCCTGATTTCCGCGCCGCGTCTCGGAAAACTGGGTGACAGGATCGGTACGGCGCGCATCCTGATGGCGACGCTGATCTTTGCGGTGGTGCTCTTCTTTGCGATGTCGTTCGTCACCTCTCCGCTTCAGCTTGGCGTACTGCGATTTCTTCTCGGGTTTGCCGATGGCGCCATGTTGCCTGCGGTACAGACCCTGCTGGTCAAATATTCCAGCGACCAGGTGACGGGGCGTATTTTTGGATATAACCAGTCATTTATGTATCTGGGGAATGTTGCCGGTCCGCTTATTGGCGCCTCCGTTTCCGCGATGGCCGGTTTTCGTTGGGTATTTGCGGCGACGGCGATGGTCGTTTTAATCAATATTATCCAGTTGGCTATTGCGCTGCGACGCCGCAGACAAATGGCGGAGGCGAAATCGGCGAGATAACGCTTTCGCAGATGTATTATATATTCTTATGGTAGCCGCATTTTTATATAACAAAATGCGGCATCTTTTTATAGAAAAACGTTTCGCTCACGGCGAGGTCTCTTTATTTCCGTTTCTGTATCACTTTTGCATACCATAATTAATTTCTTCTCTTTGCATTATGGATTCAGAGTGATAACGTCAGATAAAACTGAAAAGGAACTGGCACGATGAAAAACCTCATTGCTGAATTGCTGGTCAAGCTGGCACAAAAGGAAGAAGAGTCAAAAGAGCTGGTGGCCCAGGTCGAAGCGCTTGAAATTGTGGTCACCGCGCTGCTGCGACAAATGGCGAAAACCGATCAGCAGGCGTTGATTGAGAGCGTGGAAGGCGCGCTGGAGAGCGTCAGGCCTGAATCGCAGGTACCGGTTGAAGATGCTGAGATGCTCCACCAGTACGTAAAGAAGCTGTTAAGGCATCCGCGCAGCTAAACCGTCACAGGACGTAACGACGTGTCATAGAATTGTCATGCAGGATGCCTATAGTCGCTCTGTTTTTATTTTTATGTATTTTTACATGGAGAAAATAAATTGAAACAGAGCGCACTTTTCATCGCATTACTTCCTCTGTTAATTACCCCTGCCATTTATGCTGACACGACGCAAACCAGCGTCCTGGATAATCGTGCGGCAAAAGGGGATATCACCCAGCCCGGCGGCGCGCGCCGATTGTCGGAAGATCAAACCGCCGCCATTCGCGCTTCGCTTAATGAAAAACCGGCGAAAAATATTATTCTGCTGATTGGCGATGGAATGGGTGATTCCGAAATCACGGCGGCGCGAAATTATGCCGAGGGGGCGGGCGGCTTTTTTAAAGGTATCGACGCATTACCGCTGACCGGACAATATACCCACTACGCGCTGGATAAAAAAACCGGTAAACCGGATTACGTAACGGACTCTGCGGCCTCGGCCACGGCGTGGTCCACCGGCGTGAAAACCTATAATGGCGCGCTGGGCGTGGATATTCACGAAAAAGATCATCAAACCCTTCTGGAGATGGCAAAAGCGGCGGGCCTGGCGACCGGTAACGTCTCCACCGCTGAACTTCAGGATGCGACGCCTGCGGCGCTGGTGGCACACGTGACCTCGCGTAAATGCTACGGCCCGTCAGTGACCAGCGAAAAATGCCCAACGAACGCGCTGGAAAAAGGTGGCAAAGGCTCGATTACGGAACAGCTGCTGAATGCGCGTCCTGACGTGACGCTGGGCGGCGGCGCGAAAACCTTCGCGGAAACCGCGACGGCGGGCGAGTGGCAGGGCAAAACGCTGCGCGAGCAGGCGCAGGCGCGCGGCTATCAGCTGGTGAGTGACGCAAATTCGCTGGCGGCGATAACCGAGGCGAACCAGGACAAACCGCTGCTGGGGCTGTTCTCTGACGGCAACATGCCCGTGCGCTGGGAAGGTCCAAAAGCCTCATATCACGGCAATATCGATAAGCCAGCGGTGACCTGTACGCCTAACCCTAAACGCACGGACAGCGTACCGACGCTGGCGGCGATGACCGATAAAGCGATCGATCTGCTGAGCAAGAGCGAAAAAGGGTTCTTCCTGCAGGTTGAGGGGGCGTCGATCGATAAGCAGGATCATGCGGCAAATCCGTGCGGTCAGATTGGCGAAACCGTCGATCTGGACGAAGCGGTGCAGAAGGCGCTCGCGTTCGCGAAAAAAGACGGTAACACCCTGGTGATCGTCACTGCGGATCACGCGCACGCCAGCCAGATCGTTCCGCCAGATACCAAAGCCCCTGGCCTGACGCAGGCGCTCAACACCAAAGATGGCGCCGTCATGGTGATGAGCTACGGCAACTCTGAAGAAGAGTCCATGGAGCACACCGGCACCCAGCTGCGCATTGCCGCCTACGGCCCGCACGCGGCCAATGTGGTAGGCCTGACCGATCAAACGGATCTGTTCTACACCATGAAGGCGGCGCTGGGTCTGAAATGATAAATTCCTGGTGGAAATCACATCTGCCGGGTGGTTTTTTTCCTGTCACGAACCAGACTTACAGGGAATGTTCACAAAAGGATGGTGCAATGAAAACAACATTACTGGTTACTCTGCTCTCAGGCCTGTTCCTGGTCGCCTCGGCGAACGCGGAAGAGAAAACATTAACGCCGCAGCAGCAGCGTATGACCACCTGTAATCAACAGGCGACGTCTCAGAGTCTGAAGGGCGATGCCCGCAAGACCTACATGAGCGACTGCCTCAAAAACGGCGCTTCAAAGCCAGCTGAAAAAAGCCTGACGCCTCAGCAGCAAAAGATGCGCGAGTGTAATGCCAAGGCAACCGAGCAGTCCCTGAAAGGGGATGACCGCAGCAAGTTCATGAGTGCCTGCCTGAAGAAAAAAGTGTAGTTCGAACGGGTGAGCGGCTCCGGCGGCTCACCCGAAATTTCATACTTTCCCCGCAGACCCCCTCTCTATAATTTGGGAAAATGTTTCAGAATATTCCCAAAAATGATGAATGATGAAACGTATTACAACACAAAGCGCATTCGGGAAGAGTGGAATTTAACCCTTTCTCAGGATGACCCTCACCGCGCCGGCATTCAGTTTGCCCGGCGGGTTCGGCTGGCGCGCGCCGTGGGGCTGGCAGCGATGTTTTTCCCGGTTGCGGGCATGCTGGTCACCCATTTTTTACCCGGCGGCTGGTGGCTTTTACTGGTGGGGTGGGCATTCGTCTGGCCCCATTTCGCCTGGCAGTTATCCTGCCGGGCCGCGTCACCTCATCAGCAGGAAGAGTTCAATCTTAAGATCGATGCCATTATTGCCGGGCTCTGGATCGGCGTGATAGGGATGAGCGCGTTACCCACGGCAGCGCTGGTGATGATGGTCGGGATGAATATGATGGGCTCCGGGGGCTGTCGTCTGTTTATCCCAGGGATCCTGCTGACTCTGCTCTCCGCGCTGGTGACGCTGCCGCTTGTTGGGCGCGTGGCCGTCTTCAACCCCGACCTCGTGGAGTGGAGCTTAACGCTTCCCGTACTGGTGCTTTATCCCATGCTGTTTGCCTGGCTCAGCCACCGCACCGCCGTCAGGCTTGCTGAGCACAAGCAGCGGCTGGAAATGATGAGCACCCGCGACGGCATGACCGGGGTCTATAATCGCCGACACTGGGAAATGCTGCTGCGAAATGAATTTGAGCATTGCCGCCGCGATCGCTGCACCGCCACGATTTTACTGATTGATATCGACCACTTTAAAAATATCAATGATACCTGGGGGCACGCCGTGGGGGATGAGGCGATCATTGCCATCACGCGCCAGCTTCAGATGTCGGTGCGGTCAGGTGATGCCATCGGCCGGTTTGGCGGGGATGAGTTTGCGGTGATTATGTCGCAGACCGCAGCGGAAAGCGCCATCGCCGTCATGTCCCGGGTGCATGAGCGGCTGGAAAAGCTGTCGCTACCGTGCGCGCCAAAAGAGGCGCTGCGCATCAGCGTGGGCGTTGCCCCCTGGGGGCCGCAGTTTGCACATTATCGGGAATGGCTAAAGGCGGCTGACGTGGCGCTGTACAGGGCGAAAAATGCCGGGCGCAGCCGCACCGAAGTGGCCGCCTGACGCCCGACTGAAACGATCAGGATTTACTCAGCTTCTCTGATTTTTCCATGCATTTTGCCATTGCTTCAATGACGGCCGAGCGGAATCCGCGCTCCTCCAGCACCCGCACCGCTTCGATGGTGGTACCGCCCGGGGAGCAAACCATATCTTTCAGTTCACCCGGGTGTTTGCCGGTTTCCAGCACCATTTTGGCGGAGCCCATGACGGCCTGCGCGGCGAACTTATACGCCTGGGCGCGCGGCATTCCGCCAAGCACGGCGGCATCGGCCATCGCTTCCAGGAACATGAAGACATACGCAGGCGCAGAACCACTCACGCCCACCACCGGATGGATCATCGATTCGGCAATCACTTCCGCTTCGCCGAAGCAGCGGAAAATGTTCAGCACATCGGCTACGTCTTCCGGGGTCACCAGCGCGTTAGGCGTGACGGAGGTCATGCCGGCGTTAACCAGCGAGGGGGTATTAGGCATTGCGCGAACAATTTTGCGGTCATGGCCCAGCGCGCGCGCCAGCTGGTCAAGCGTCACGCCCGCGGCAATCGACACCACCAGCGTCTCTTTATTCAGGCTGGAGGTGATGTCGCTCAGCACTTTGATCATGATGTTCGGCTTGACGGCGCCAAAGACGATATCGGCGACCTGAGCCACTTCCTGCGCGCTTTCGGCGGCGTTAATCCCGTATTGATCGCGCAGCGCGGCGACCTTGTCCGGTGACGGGGTATAGACCCAAATCTGACCCGGCAGCACCTGCCCGCTGGCGATCAGGCCGCCCAGAATGGCTTTGCCCATGTTACCGCAGCCGATAAACCCGATTTTCTTGTCCATCACGATCCTCCGTCATTATGCGTTGTTTTCTCTGATTGATAGCTTAACAACGAAATGCAGGCGACAATAGTCGGCAGAGTCATTATGGGGAGACAATATGGCGATTTGGGTTGATGCGGACGCGTGTCCGAACGTGATTAAAGAGATTTTATTTCGCGCCGCCGAGCGCGTTCAGATGCCGCTGACGCTGGTGGCGAACCAGAACATTCGCGTGCCGCCTTCGCGCTTCATTCGTTCTTTGCGCGTGCCTGCCGGATTCGACGTGGCAGACAACGAAATTGTCCGCCTGTGCAGCGCGGAAGATCTGGTGATCACGGCGGACATTCCGCTGGCGGCCGACGTGCTGGAGAAAGGGGCGGCGGCGCTCAATCCGCGCGGAGAGCGATACTCGCCGTCGACCATCCGCGAGAAGCTTACGATGCGCGATTTTATGGATACCATGCGGGCCAGCGGCGTGCAGACCGGTGGGCCGGACAGCCTGTCACAGCGCGATCGCCAGCAGTTTGCTGCCGAGCTGGATAAATGGCTGCTGGAAGTGAAGCGCCGTACAGCGAAATGATAATTATTGTCAATGTGTGGTACAGTGTGGCCTCCACAGGGTTGTCATCCCGTACCGCTTTGCAGTAAAGTAATCGCAACATCTTCTGCAATTATTTCTTTACACTCTTCAGCCTTCCGGCATCAAGGGGAACACCTGGCTATGACCCAACCCATCTTTTTAGTTGGCCCCCGCGGCTGTGGGAAAACCACCGTTGGCCTGGAGCTGGCACGCGTGTGTCATCGCCAGTTTGTGGATACCGACCACTGGCTGCAAACCGAGGCCGGAAAAACCATCGCCGACATTGTTGAGCAGGAAGGCTGGGAGAGCTTTCGCGCACGCGAAACGGCCGCGCTGAAAGCGGTCACGACCCCGTCCGCGGTGATCGCCACCGGCGGTGGCATTGTTCTGGCGGAGTGTAATCGTCACTTTATGCGCGAAAAGGGGATTGTGATTTACCTCAGCGCGCCGGTGTCGGCCCTGGTTGGGCGTCTGGAAGCCTTTCCGGAAGAGGGGCAACGCCCTGCGCTGACCTCCAGGCCGCTGAACGAAGAGGTGAGTGAAGTGCTGGCCGAACGCGATGCGTTATACCGCGAAGCGGCTCACCACGTGGTGGATGCGTCCGCCTCTCCCGAAGACGTTGTGATTCAGATTATTACCGCCCTGCGTTTGGCGTGTGCCAGCTAAGCGGCGTCTATACTTATAGCTCAGACATAAAAAAAGGATGAGCTATGCCAACAAGACCTCCCTATCCGCGTGAAGCGCGCATTGTGACCGTTGAAAAAGGCCAGACAGGTCACACTGTGACCTGGTATCAACTGCGTGCCGATCACCCCAAACCCGACTCGCTGATCAGTGAACACGAGACGGAACAGGAAGCGCTGGATGCGAAGCGGCGCTATGAAGATCCCGACATAACCTGAGCGGTTTCCTAAACGCTCCAGGATCGTGCCTGAATCACACTTTTTACTCATCGTAAAAGTTAAGCAGGAGTTAATATTTAGTTAATACAAGTAACTCTGGTATCGGCAGGCGATCTTTACATTTCGGTGTCGGGATCACCTGCTACGCTTGGTGCTGTTTTGTTGAAAAAACGAACTGTGCAGCGTAGTGAGCCTGTACCTGTGTGCACGATGTTGGAGTAATGGAAGGCGATAAAGATGAAGGCAACGTTGGCGATTCTCACCATTGGTGTGGTCCCTGTAAGCGAAGTGTTACCGCTCTTAACCGAGCATGTATCTGAACAACAGATTACGCATCTCAGCCTGCTGGGCAAGATGAGTCGGGAAGAGGTCATGGAGGACTACGCTGTCGAGGCGGGGGAGGATCCCCTGGCGACGTTATTAAGTGACGGTAAACTGGCGCATGTTTCCCGCCAGAAGATCGAGCGCTCGCTGCAGGGCGTAATAGAAGTGCTCGATAATCAGGGATATGACGTTATTTTGCTGATGAGCACCGCCCCCATAAAGGGACTTACGGCGCGCAATGCGATTTTGCTGGAACCGATGCGCATCATTCCGCCGCTGGTGGCCTCCATCGTGGATGGTCATCAGGTGGGGGTGATTGTCCCCATCGAGGAGCTCATGGATAACCAGGAGGCAAAATGGCACGTGCTGGAAAAAGTGCCCTTGTACGCGCTGGCGAATCCGTTCTGGGACAGCGAGGCCAAACTCATTGCGGCCGGGAAGGAACTGCTGGAAAGAGGGGCCGATGTCCTGATTCTGGACTGCCTGGGGTTCCACCAGCATCATCGTGATTTACTGCAAAAAGCGCTGGATGTGCCGGTGCTGTTATCCAATGTTCTGATGGCTCGCCTGGCCTCGGAACTGCTCATGTAATGATTTTGCGTGACAGGTGATGAGCATGGCCCCTATAGTGAATTTTTATCTAAAAATATAAGGGCCAGTTCATGCTTCAGAGTAACGAATACTTTTCCGGTAAAGTGAAATCCATTGGTTTTACCAGCAGCAGCACTGGCCGCGCCAGCGTTGGCGTCATGGCGGAAGGGGAATACACCTTCGGCACGGCGGAAGCGGAAGAGATGACGGTCGTCAGCGGGGCGCTGAACGTCTTACTACCGGGTGAAACGGAATGGAAAGTTTACGCAGCCGGACAGGTTTTCAACGTCCCTGGCCACAGTGAGTTCCATCTGCAGGTGGCTGAACCTACCTCTTATCTGTGCCGCTACCTGAAATAAAAAATTAGCCGGGTGGCGCTAACGCTTACCCGGCCTACGGTTTGCCCGTTATCTCTGCGCTTCGCCGCCGAGACCTTCCACCAGATTCTGAATCAACGCGGCCAGCTCGCCGGTCATCAGGATGAAGTCCGCGTCAAAACGCTGGGCGTAATCTTCCCTGTCGATATCTTCGTTCTGATCGCGCAGCTCGTCGCAGAACTTCAGACGCTTCACGGAGCCGTCGTCGCACATCACAAACTGAATACGCTGCTGCCAGTCGAGCGCCAGCTTGGTGACCACTTTACCCGCTTCGATGTGGACGGCGATTTCGTCGCTCACCAGATCCTGCTTCTTCGCGCGGATCACGCCGCCATCTTCCAGCAGGGCTTTCAGCTCGGCTTCATCAAGGATCTGGAAACCCTGAGCCGCAGCACCGCTGCGTACCCATTCGGTCAGCGTCAGCTCGATCGGCGTTTCCAGCGCCAGCGGAACGACCGGTAAAGATCCGATGCTTTTTCGCAGCAGGGCCAGCGTATCTTCTGCTTTCTTGGCGCTGGCGCAGTCCACCATGATCAGCCCGTTAACGGTGTCGATCCACATCATGGTCTGGCTGAAGCGGCTGAAGGCGCGCGGCAGCAGGGAGTGCAGTACTTCATCTTTCAGCGAATCTTTTTCGGTCTTTTTCAGCTTGCGGCCCTGTTCGGCTTCCAGCTTGAGAATTTTCGCTTCGAGTGCCTGCTTAACCACCGGCGTCGGCAGTATTTTCTCTTCTTTACGGGCGCAGACGATGATTTGACCCGTGCTGCTGGCGTGGGTCAGTGCATCGCTTTGTGAACCCATTGGCGGAACCCAACCGGTTTTCGCCATATCCTGGCTACCGCAAGGGGAAAAGGTATAAGCGGCTAACTGTTTTTCCATCTCTTCTGCACGCAGCGAAACGTCGCGGCTGAGACGGTAAACCATCAAATTTTTGAACCACAGCATGATAATTTCCACGGCCTTGTCGTTAAATCAGCGGGCATGATAACGAATTGTCGCATCGCTTGCATTGCTAATCGGGAAGCGTGCTTCTACTCTGTTGATAATCAAAATAATGAGGAGAGTCTTGTGCGTATTGGGATCGATTTGGGCGGCACCAAAACAGAAGTCATCGCACTGAGCGAGCAGGGGGAGCAGCTGTTTCGCCATCGTCTGCCAACGCCGCGCGATGATTATCACCAGACTATCGAGACGATTGCCAGGCTGGTCGAGATGGCCGAGCAGGCGACAGGGCAAACCGGCAGCGTCGGGATGGGGATACCGGGGTCGATCTCGTCGTATACCGGCGTGGTGAAAAATGCCAACTCCACCTGGCTCAACGGTCAGCCGTTTGATAAAGATTTAAGCGCGCGCCTGAAGCGGGAAGTGCGTCTGGCCAACGACGCCAACTGCCTGGCGGTCTCTGAGGCCATCGACGGCGCGGCGGCCGGTGCCCAGACCGTGTTTGCCGTGATCGTCGGCACCGGCTGCGGTGCGGGCGTAGCGTTCGGCGGGCGCGCCCATACCGGCGGTAACGGCACCGCGGGCGAGTGGGGGCACAACCCGCTGCCGTGGATGGATGAAGACGAACTCAAATACCGCACCGAAGTGCCGTGCTACTGCGGAAAACAGGGCTGTATTGAGACCTTTATCTCCGGTACCGGTTTTGCGACCGATTACCACCGCCTGAGCGGCCAGCCGCTCAAGGGAAATGAGATCATGCGTCTGGTCGAAGCGCAGGATCCGGTGGCGGAGCTGGCCCTGAGCCGCTATGAAATGCGGCTGGCGAAATCCCTGGCGCACGTGGTGAATATTCTCGACCCAGACGTAATTGTGCTGGGCGGCGGCATGAGCAACGTCGACCGGCTGTACGCCACGGTGCCGAACCTGGTGAAGCAGTGGGTCTTCGGCGGCGAGTGTGAAACGCCGATCCGCAAAGCCGTCCACGGGGACTCCAGCGGCGTGCGCGGCGCGGCGTGGCTGTGGCCAGAATAAACGGCTCTGTAAGCCCGGTAAGCGAAGCGCCACCGGGCGAATTCAGGCAGCCACAATAAAAAAGCCGGGTGGCGGTTACGCCTTACCCGGCCTACATGTGGAGTGGACCTTTACTGCACGGCAAATTCTTTATCCAGCTTGCTGTACCCCAGCCCGTTAATCTTCTTCACTTTGATCTGCACCGGAATACGCTCTTTCATCGCCTCAACGTGGCTGATCACGCCAATGGTTTTCCCGGTGGCGTTCAGCGCGTCGAGCGCATCCAGCGCGGTATCCAGCGTCTCACTGTCGAGCGTGCCGAATCCTTCATCCAGGAACAGGGAATCGATTCGCGTTTTATGACTCACCAGATCGGAAAGCGCCAGCGCCAGCGCCAGGCTGACCAGGAAGCTCTCGCCGCCGGAGAGGGTGCGGGTATCGCGGACCGCATCCGCCTGCCACGTATCCACCACTTCCAGCTCCAGCGCGTCGCTGGCCTTACGCTGCAATAAATAGCGCCCGTGTAAACGGTTAAGCTGCTGGTTAGCAAGCCAGACAAGATTGTCCAGCGTCAGCCCCTGGGCGAACTTGCGGAACTTGTCGCCGGTGCTCGAGCCGATCAGCGCGTTCAGGTACCCCCAGTCGTCTGCCTGGCGCGCGGCCTCTTCAATTTCCTGCATCAACGCCAGCTGGTGCTGCCGGTTATCGCTGTCCTGCTTAAGCTGCTGGCGGATCTCGCCCTGATGCGTGGTGTTCTCGCGCAGCTGTTGCGCCAGCTGCTGCAGCTGGATTTGCAGCGTGGCGGCATCGGCGTCGAGCCCTTCCGGGCGCAGCGCCAGATGAGACTGCAGCTGCTGGTTCGCTTGCCCGGACAGCGCCGCAGCCTGCTGGATCTGGTTTTCCAGCGACTGTTTCAGCTGTTCAAGGTGGCGAATGGCATCATCATCCAGCAGGGCGGCAAGAAACGCGTCCTGGTCGGCAAAGCAGCTCGCCGAGCGCGCCGCGGTGAACTGCGTCTGCGACTGCTGCAGGCGCTCTCGCTCCAGCGCTTCCTGCTGCTGTTGCGCGGTCAGCTGGCTTTGCAGCGACACGCACTCGTCGTGGATGGCGCGCCAGTTATCAGGAATAACCGGTTCGGCGTCTTCGCTGTTCGCTGCCGGAAGCGCGTCGAGCAGCGGCTTCAGGGCGTTTATGCGTTCCTGAAGCACGCCGTGCTGCGTTTGCTTCTCCTGCCACTGCGCGAATTCCGCTTCGCGGGCCTGAAGCCAGGCGGCTTCCTGACCCTCTTCAGGTGCGTTAAGTGAGAGCGCGAGCAGGGCATGTTCCAGCGCCTGCCGCGTGGCCGCCAGCTGCTGCTGATACTGCCGCTCCTGCGCGTCCTGTTCGTTGAGCTGGTTCTGCAGGGTGAGACGCTGACTGAGCTGATAAAGCTGGCGCTCGTACTGTTCCTGTTCGTTCAACCATGGCGCGATATCGTCCTGAATATTCAAGGTAATGTTCAGGGACGTGCAGGCCGCCACCCACTCTTGAGTGAGCGCTTGCTCTTCCTGAGAAAGCGTCTGCGCGTCGTCTGTCTCGCGCTGGATCTGCTGAGTCAGAGCATTGACCTGTCCCAGCACCAGCAGGCCTTCCTCTTTAAGGGCGGCGACCTCTTTTTCGAGGGCATCACGGCGGCGCTGGTTATCCGTCAGCTCAAGTGACTGATATTGCTCAACGGCCGGATGTTCGCAGGAACCGCACAGCGGACAGGGTTTGCCTGCCTCAAGCCGGGAGCGGTAATGCTCCAGCTTCTTAATTGTTGCTTCGGTTTCGCACAGGGCTTTCAGGTCGAGATAGTGCTGGTTTTTCTCTTTGTACTGCTGGCGGCGCAGGGTCAGCGTTTCATTGAGTTTATTTTGTTCGGCCTGCGCCTTCTGCACGTTTTCACCGCTCTGGCGCAGGCGCTTTTGCAGCGGCTGATAGCGGGCATGCAGCGACGTCAGCTGCTGGCGCAGCGTGCGGGACCTGGACTGCTGCTCCATGGCCGCGCTGACCTCATCCGCCGTCAGCGTCAGCGCGTTTTCCGGCATCGCAGCCAGCCTGTTGCGTAATTCACCTATCCGCGCAGCAAGCGAGGCTAACTGCGTTTTATCGCGGTTAAGCTGCGAGAACTGGGCGCGCCAGCCTGCAATCTCCTGGCCTAACAGACGATAGCGCTCGTGCTCCGCCAGCCACTGCGCCAACGCCGTCAGTTCGGTCTGAAGCTGCTCGTGGTTACGCAGGGCGGTATTGCGAATACGTGAACGCAGCGCGGTTCTGGCTCGTAAGCGAGTATTTACTTCGATAATTCGCTGCTGCGTTTGTGCCAGACGCGCGGTTTGCTCCTGCTGATGCTCCCAGAGCGGTCGCAGCTGGGCGGCGGGCAGAGCAAGCTGCAGTTTTGCCAGCTCAGGCGCAGCGTCCGTCAGCGCCTGTTGCGCCTGCTGCTGCATCGCGGCGGCGCGCTGTTGCTCGCGCACGAGCTCATCATAGCGCGTAAGCCACTGAAAATGTTTCTGTTGGTTTTGCTGCTGTTCCAGCAGGGTTTTCTCTGCGTCAGTAAGTGCCTGCAAACTTTGCTGTAACTGCTGCTGTTGTTCTTCGCTCAACAGCACGACGCCCGCCGCCTGCGCCTCGCACTTTTCAAGCACGCTGCGGGCCGCTTTGTGTTTCTCAAACACCATGGCGGAAATCTGACCGTAGATTTCGGTGCCGGTCAGCTCTTCCAGCAGCTCGGCGCGATCGCTCGGCTTGGCATTAAGGAAGGCGGCAAACTGCCCCTGAGAGAGCAGCATCGAGCGGGTAAAGCGCCCGTAGTCCAGCCCGGTGAGTGCGGCGGTTTGCTCCAGCTTATCCGTCACTTTGTCGGCCAGGATTTTGCCATCTTCGCAGCGCGCCAGCTCCACGCGCGGCGCCTGCAGGTTGCCGTCCGGCTGGTTGCGCGCCCGGTTCTGGCTCCAGAAGGCGCGATAGGCGATGCCTTTTACCTCGAACTCCACTTCCGCCAGACATTCGGCGGTGTCGCGGGTCATCAGGTCATTTTGCGCCTGGGAGACTTTATTCAGGCGCGGCGTTTCGTGATAAAGCGCCAGACAGATGGCGTCGAGCAGGGTGGTTTTACCTGCCCCGGTCGCGCCGGTGATGGCAAACAGCCCGTTGCTGGCAAACGGCTCAGCGGTAAAGTCAATTTTCCACTCGCCCTTGAGGGAGTTGAGATTTTTCAGGCGCAGGCTCAAAATTTTCACGCGTTTTCTTCCTCATCATTGAGCGCATGCAGGGTATGGCTGAACAGTTCGCTGAGCCTTGCGCGCTTCGCATCGTCAATCTCCTCCTGTGAGAGCCTGCGTTCAAATACCTCTTCGACCCCCAGTTCACTGAGCGTTTCGCGTTGAGCGCTTAGCAGAATTTTCTCGCGCTGCTCGCGGCTGCGGCGCACCAGCAAGACCTCTACCGGCAGGTCTTCGGTCAGCGCCTGGATTTTCCGCTGCATATCGTGCAGGTAGTCGTCGGTGGTGATTTCGATGTCCAGCCAGATGGGGGGATCTTGCTCGACGCCGCGCCACTGCTCCAGCTGGGCGGTGATGGCATCGAGATCGCCTTTCAGCACCGCCAGTGGCTGGGTAACGGGCACCTCCAGCGTGTCGACGGCGCTGAGTTTTCCGTCGGAGAAGGTCACCAGATGTACGGATTTGGCTTTGCCCGTTTCGTCAAAGCTGAGCGAAAGGGGCGAGCCGCAGTAGCGGATGTGCTCGCAGCCGCCGACGATCTGCGCCCGGTGGATGTGTCCGAGCGCAATGTAGTCGGCTGGCGGGAAGTGCTGCGCCGGAAAGGCATCCAGCGTGCCGATATAGATGTCACGCACGGCGTCACTTTTACTGGCCCCGACGGTGGTGAGGTGCCCGGTCGCAATCACCGGAATCGGCTGATCACCGCGCAGGGCGCAGGCTTCGGCGTGCTGCTGGCGGTAATAGTCGGCGATCGCCTGTAATAAATGCTGCTGCTTTTCCGCGCCCGACAGCCCCGCCTGGCTTTGCACGATGTCGCGCGGACGCAAAAAGGGAATCGGACACAGTACCGCCCCGGGCGACCCGTCGCGCTTTTTCAGGATCTGCGGGGCGTGCCCGGCGCTGGCGACGACGGTGGTATTGAGAAACGCCAGGATGTCGCGGGATTCGTTAAGCGTCGCGACGGAATCATGGTTGCCGGCGACAATCACCAGATGACAGCCGGTTTGCTGCAGATTCACCACGAAGCGGTTGTACAGCTCACGCGCATAGCTCGGCGGCGAGCCGGTATCAAAAATATCTCCCGCCACGATAATCGCGTCCACCTCATGCGTCCGGGCCGTTTCCAGCAGCCAGTTCAGGAACGCTTCATGTTCAGCCGCACGGCTTTTGCTGTAAAAATTTTGACCCAGATGCCAGTCCGAGGTGTGAAGTATGCGCATAGCTGATCCGTGGCAAAAAAGAGAAAGCAGGATTATAAACGTTCAGAGAAGGGAAAATAACCGCTGTAATAAAACAACAGTTTGCCATTTATAGTGGTACTGTTTTTCATAAATCTGTCATAAATCTGACGCATAATGGCGCCGAATTACAAACTTGTAACGTAAATAAGATAAGACAGGGCAAAGTATGGCGAGACGTATTCTGGTCGTAGAAGATGAAGCTCCAATTCGTGAAATGGTGTGCTTCGTGCTCGAGCAAAACGGCTTCCAGCCGGTTGAAGCGGAAGATTATGACAGCGCAGTGAACCAGCTGAATGAACCCTGGCCCGATCTGATTCTGCTGGACTGGATGCTGCCCGGCGGCTCCGGACTGCAGTTTATCAAACACCTGAAGCGTGAAGCGCTGACCCGCGACATCCCGGTTGTGATGCTTACGGCGCGCGGAGAAGAAGAGGATCGTGTGCGCGGTCTGGAGACCGGCGCGGACGATTACATTACCAAACCGTTCTCCCCCAAAGAGCTGGTGGCCCGCATTAAAGCCGTGATGCGCCGTATTTCGCCGATGGCGGTGGAAGAGGTGATTGAGATGCAGGGGCTGAGCCTTGATCCGACTTCTCACCGCGTGATGACCGGTGAAAATCCCCTCGACATGGGGCCTACCGAATTTAAACTTCTGCACTTCTTTATGACCCACCCGGAACGCGTGTACAGCCGCGAGCAGTTGCTGAATAACGTCTGGGGAACTAACGTGTATGTCGAAGACCGGACGGTTGACGTACATATCCGCCGCCTGCGAAAAGCGCTGGAACTGAGCGGCCACGATCGCATGGTGCAGACGGTCCGCGGCACGGGTTATCGTTTTTCTACCCGTTTCTGAACAATGACAGGAGTGTGACGCGTGCTGGAACGTCTGTCATGGAAAAGGCTCGTCTTTGAACTGATCTTATGCTGTATTCCGGCCTTCATTCTGGGGGCCTTTCTTGGACATCTGCCGTGGTTTCTGCTGGCGTCGGTCACCGGGCTGCTGATCTGGCATTTCTGGAACCTGCTGCGCCTCTCCTGGTGGCTGTGGGTTGACCGAAGCATGACGCCGCCGCCCGGAAGCGGCAGCTGGGAGCCGCTGCTGTACGGTCTGCACCAGATGCAGATGCGAAATAAAAAGCGCCGCCGCGAGCTGGGAAGCCTGATTAAGCGTTTTCGCAGCGGTGCGGAGTCGCTACCGGATGCGGTCATTCTGACCACCGAAGAAGGGACGATCTTCTGGTGTAACGGCCTGGCGCAGCAGCTGTTGGGCCTGCGCTGGCCGGACGATAATGGCCAGAATATCCTCAACCTTCTGCGTTATCCCGAGTTTACGCTGTACCTGAAAAAGCGTGATTTTACCCGTCCGCACAATCTCAAGCTCAATAACGGTCGCCATCTGGAGATCCGCGTGATGCCCTACAGCGATAAGCAGTGGCTGATGGTGGCGCGCGATGTCACCCAGATGCACCAGCTGGAAGGGGCGCGCCGCAACTTCTTCGCCAACGTCAGTCACGAATTGCGTACCCCGCTGACCGTGCTTCAAGGCTACCTGGAGATGATGCAGGAGCAAACGCTGGAAGGTGCGCCGCGTGAAAAAGCGCTGCACACCATGCGCGAGCAAACGCACCGGATGGAAGGCCTGGTGAAGCAGCTGCTGACGCTCTCGAAGATTGAAGCGGCACCCACGCTCGCGCTGAATGACACTATTGATGTGCCGATGATGCTGCGGGTCGTGGAGCGTGAAGCGCAGACGTTAAGCCACAAAAAGCATCACCTGACCTTTGAGGTCGACAACACGCTAAAGGTGCTGGGCAGTGAAGATGAGCTGCGCAGCGCTATCTCCAACCTGGTGTATAACGCGGTAAACCATACGCCGGAAGGGACGGAGATCGTGGTGCGCTGGCAGCATACCCCAACGGGGGCCGAGTTTAGCGTGGAGGACAACGGGCCGGGGATCGCGCCGGAGCATATTCCGCGTCTGACCGAACGCTTCTATCGCGTGGATAAAGCGCGATCGCGGCAGACGGGCGGAAGCGGCCTGGGGCTGGCGATTGTGAAACACGCGGTGAATCACCATGAAAGTCGTCTCGATATTCAGAGTACCCTGGGTAAAGGAACCCGCTTCAGCTTCGTGATCCCGGAACGATTAATTGCCAAAAAGATCGCCTGACGGCAGGTGTGTCATTTTACCTTTCCACGGGTCAGCCATCGCTGGCCCGTTTGCTTTGCAGTCAAGCGAAACGCGTGTGAATTTTATACGGCTGGCTGTTTTTTGTTCGCATGATTAGCCATGGGTTTTTCTTATAATTAGCGTATTGTGCTGGAGTGTATTTTCATGCTGGCATATTGTTCTGGTTTTACGATCCCACCTTGCCTTTAAACGTTATAAGCGTTTAAATTGCCCCCAGATACTGTCAGACCGACTGTATTTGCGTGGTAAATCGAAAAACTATTCTTCTCCACGCCAGGACGGGAGCATATCCCGCTAAAATTGAGCAAATTTTCGGCTGTATCGTCCCGTCAGGGGCAGCGAAAATCTCAATGTTTTCAACACCACATCCACAGGCAGTAAGGTTTTATGACCCATCACTTAAAATCGCGTGACATCATCGCGCTGGGCTTTATGACATTTGCGCTGTTCGTTGGCGCAGGCAACATCATTTTCCCTCCAATGGTTGGCTTACAGGCGGGTGAACACGTCTGGACCGCCGCGTTTGGTTTCCTGATTACTGCCGTGGGTCTGCCGGTGCTGACCGTCATCGCGCTGGCGAAAGTCGGCGGCGGTGTGGATAGCCTCAGCACCCCGATTGGCAAAGTGGCGGGCGTTCTGCTGGCAACCGTCTGCTATCTGGCCGTGGGTCCGCTGTTTGCCACCCCGCGTACCGCGACCGTTTCCTTTGAAGTGGGTATTGCTCCGCTGACCGGTGACGGCGCGATGCCGCTGTTCATCTACAGCCTGATCTACTTCGCGATCGTGATTCTGGTTTCCCTCTATCCGGGCAAGCTGCTGGATACCGTGGGTAACTTCCTGGCTCCGCTGAAAATTGTGGCGCTGATTGTTCTGGCGGTGGCGGCTATCGTCTGGCCTGCAGGCCCGATTAGCGACGCGATGGACGCCTATAAAAACGCCGCGTTCTCTAACGGCTTTGTGAACGGCTACCTGACGATGGATACGCTTGGCGCGATGGTGTTTGGTATCGTTATCGTTAACGCCGCGCGTTCCCGCGGTGTGACCGAAGCGCGTCTGCTGACCCGCTACACCATCTGGGCTGGCCTGATGGCCGGTGTAGGCCTGACGCTGCTGTATCTGGCTCTGTTCCGCCTGGGCTCCGATAGCGCGATGCTGGTCGACCAGAACGCCAACGGTGCGGCTATCCTGCACGCCTACGTCCAGCACACCTTCGGTGGTGCAGGCAGTATGCTGCTGGCGGCGCTCATCTTCCTGGCCTGCCTGGTTACCGCGGTTGGCCTGACCTGCGCCTGTGCTGAGTTCTTTGCGCAGTACCTGCCGCTCTCTTACCGCACCCTGGTGTTTATCCTTGGTATCTTCTCCATGGCGGTATCCAACCTCGGTCTGAGCCACCTGATTCAGGTCTCTATTCCGGTACTGACGGCGATCTATCCGCCGTGCATCGTGCTGGTGGTGCTGAGCTTCACCCGCCCGTGGTGGAACAACTCCTCACGAATTATTGCGCCAGCCATGTTTATCAGCCTGATTTTTGGTATCCTTGACGGGATTAAAGCATCAGCGTTCGCTGAAATTCTGCCAGCCTGGACACAGCGTCTGCCGCTGTCCGAGCAGGGCCTGGCCTGGCTGATGCCTACCGTTGTTGCACTGGTTCTGGCGGTTATCTGGGACCGTGCTGCAGGGCGTCAGGTCGCATCGAACGCCCATTAATCAACGGCAACAAACTGTTTAACCACGGGGCTTAAGGCCCCGTGGTTTTTTGTTTTTTTCGTGTTGAATGGCAAGATTTAAATGGAAAGCACTAACAAACTTAAACGTGGATTGAGCACGCGCCACATCCGCTTTATGGCGCTGGGCTCTGCTATTGGCACCGGTCTTTTTTATGGCTCGGCAGATGCCATCAAAATGGCCGGTCCAAGCGTGCTGCTGGCGTACATCATCGGCGGCGTGGCGGCGTATATCATCATGCGCGCCCTCGGCGAAATGTCGGTTCATAACCCCTCCGCCAGCTCCTTCTCGCGCTACGCGCAGGAAAACCTCGGCCCGCTGGCCGGGTTTATCACCGGCTGGACCTACTGCTTCGAAATCCTGATCGTGGCAATAGCCGACGTGACGGCGTTTGGCATCTATATGGGCGTCTGGTTCCCGGCGGTGCCGCACTGGATTTGGGTGCTGAGCGTGGTGCTGATCATTTGCGCCGTCAACCTGATGAGCGTGAAGGTGTTCGGCGAGCTGGAGTTCTGGTTCTCCTTCTTCAAGGTCGCCACCATTATCATCATGATTGTGGCCGGTTTCGGGATCATCATCTGGGGGATTGGCAACGGCGGGCAGCCGACCGGGATCCATAACCTCTGGAGCAACGGTGGCTTCTTCAGCAACGGCTGGCTCGGCATGGTGATGTCGCTGCAGATGGTGATGTTCGCCTACGGCGGTATCGAGATTATCGGTATTACTGCCGGGGAAGCGAAAGACCCGGAGAAATCCATTCCGCGCGCCATCAACTCGGTGCCGATGCGTATTCTGGTGTTTTATGTGGGTACGCTGTTTGTGATCATGTCCATCTACCCGTGGAATCAGGTGGGTACCAACGGTAGCCCGTTTGTCCTGACCTTCCAGCATATGGGCATTGCGTTTGCCGCCAGCATTCTCAACTTTGTGGTGCTGACCGCGTCGCTTTCAGCGATCAACAGTGACGTCTTTGGCGTGGGTCGTATGTTGCACGGCATGGCAGAGCAGGGCAGCGCGCCGAAGGTGTTCGCCAAAACCTCGCGCCGCGGCACGCCGTGGGTGACCGTTGTGGTGATGACCGTGGCGCTGCTGTTCTCGGTTTATCTGAACTACATCATGCCGGAGAACGTCTTCCTGGTGATTGCATCTCTGGCGACCTTCGCGACGGTGTGGGTGTGGATCATGATCCTGCTGTCGCAGATTGCCTTCCGCCGTCGCCTGTCGCCGGATGAGGCGAAAGCGCTGAAGTTCAAAGTACCGGGCGGCGTTGCGACGACCATCGTCGGGCTGATCTTCCTGGTGTTTATCATTGGCCTGATTGGCTACCATCCGGACACCCGCATTTCGCTCTACGTTGGCTGCGCGTGGATCGTGCTGCTGCTGGTGGGCTGGGTGTTTAAATGCCGCCGCGACCGTCAGCTGGCGGAAGCGCAGTAAGGTAAAAATGCCGGGTGGCGCTGCGCTTACCCGGCCTACACTCCCTTTTACCCCCCAAAAAACTCCTCCCCCGTCCTCCTCCCCCAATAAATCCCATCATGGTGAGCTATCCTTAACCACCCTGTGGCAAGGTGACGTCAATTTCATCAGAGGGGATTCGTGATGTTAAACGCCTGGCACCTTCCGGTTGCCCCATTTGTTAAGCAAAACAAAGACAACCTTGTGATTACGCTCTGGCTGGCGGGGGAAAACCAGCCCGATCGCGTGACGCTCCGCGCCGAAATCGATAACGAAGAGACCGGGTTGAAAATGCACAAGCTGCGCAGCCAGCCGCAGCCGGGTATCACCGCCTGGCGGGCGAATATCGACCTGAACAGCGGACAGCCGCGCCGCCGCTACAGCTTTAAGCTTTTGTGGAACAACCGTCAGCTGTGGTTTACCCCGCAGGGGTTTAGCCGTTTCCCGCCTGCACGGCTGGAGCAGTTTGCGGTCGATTATCCGGATAACGGCCCGCAGTGGGTTAACGATCAGGTCTTTTACCAGATTTTCCCGGACCGTTTTGCGCGCAGCGAAAAGCGCACTGCCGACCAGGATAAGATCTATTACCACCATGCCGCGGGCCACGACATTATCCTGAAAGCGTGGGATGAGCCGTTAACCGCGCAGGCGGGCGGCTCGACCTTCTACGGCGGCGATCTCGACGGTATCAGCGAAAAGCTGCCGTACCTGAAAAAACTGGGCGTGACGGCGCTATACCTCAACCCGGTGTTTAAAGCCCCGAGCGTGCACAAATACGATACCGAAGATTATCGCCACGTTGATGAGCAGTTTGGCGGCGACGAGGCGCTGCTGCGCTTGCGTAAGAATACGCAAAAAGAGGGGATGCGCCTGATCCTGGACGGCGTGTTCAACCACAGCGGCGATTCGCATGCGTGGTTTGATCGGCATAACCAGTCGATGGGCGGGGCATGTCATAACCCGGATTCGCCGCAGCGCGACTGGTACAGCTTTAACGAGGAGGGCCGCGCGCTGGACTGGCTGGGCTACCCGAGCCTGCCGAAGCTGGATTTCCAGTCGCCAACGCTCGTTAATGAAATCTACGGCGGCGAAGACAGCATCGTCCGACACTGGCTGAAGGCGCCGTGGAATATGGACGGCTGGCGTCTGGACGTGGTGCATATGCTCGGCGAAGCGGGCGGGGCGCGGAACAATCTTCAGCACGTCGCCGGCATAACGCGCTCGGCAAAAGCCGCACAGCCGGAAGCGTTCGTTTTTGGCGAGCACTTTGGTGACGCGCGCCAGTGGCTGCAGAATGATGCGGAAGATGCGGCGATGAACTATCGCGGCTTTACCTTCCCGCTGTGGGGATTCCTCGCCAACACCGATATCTCCTACGATCCAAATCATATCGACGCGGAAACCTGCATGGCGTGGATGGAGAACTACCGCGCCGGGCTGTCGCATCAGCAGCAGCTGCGGATGTTTAACCAGCTCGATAGCCACGATACCGCGCGTTTTAAATCCCTGCTGGGCAAGGATGTCGCGCGTCTGCCGCTGGCGGTGACCTGGCTCTTCACCTGGCCGGGCGTGCCGTGCATCTACTACGGAGACGAGGTGGGGCTGGACGGCAACAACGATCCGTTCTGCCGCAAAACCTTCCCGTGGGCACCAGAGAAACAGGACAAAGTGCTGTTCAGCCTGTATCAGCGGCTGGCGAAGCTGCGTAAGCAGAGTCTTGCCCTGCGCTACGGCGGCTGCCAGGTGGTATACGCTCATGATAACGTCGTGGTCTTTGCCCGCGTTTATAACCAGCAGCGCGTGCTGGTGGCGATTAACCGGGGCGAGGCCTGCGAAGTGGTGCTGGATGATTCACCGCTGCTGAATGTCGCTGCGTGGAAGAGCAAAGAGGGCAAGGCGACAATACAGGACGGCGTGCTGGCGCTGCCTGCAATATCCGCGACGATCTGGTTCGGCAGCTAATACGCGATTGTTTCCACCTTTTAAGATGGCGCAAATGCAACGATTTGTGTCAATCTTAACAGATCGTTTACGGTGAAGGTGGAAACATGGACGAGCTTTACATCCTTGGCTGTTTATTCCTGGTTTTTGCGCTGCTGGTTGCGCCCGTGCTTGCGGTTATCGGGTTTAATCGCAGTACGGCGGCGCAGCAGGAGATCGCTCGGCTGCGCCAGCGCATAGAGGCGCTTGAGCAGCGCGGCGTGCCTGAGAACGCGTCGGAACCGGTGCAGACCGCCGCGCCGGAGGCAATTACCGCGCCAGTGGTGGAGGACGCTCTCGCGCCTGTCGACCCCTGGCGACCCGATATTCCCGCAGCGGTGGCAGAACCCGCTTCTTCTCAGGCCCCGACCCCTGCGGCAAAACAGCCTTCAGCCTTTGGCGGCATCCTGACGTCGCTGGCGCGCTGGTTCATGCAGGGCAATCCGCTGGCGAAGCTGGGCATTCTGCTGCTCTTCCTCGGCCTCTCTTTCCTGCTGCGCTATACCGTCGAACATTCCCTGTTCCCGCTTGAGCTGCGCCTCGTGGCAGCGGCGCTGTTTGCCGTTGTTCTGCTGGCGATTGGGTGGCGGCTGCGGCACAGGCAGCGGGTCTATGCGCTGATCCTCCAGGGCGGGGCGACCGGCGTGCTCTACCTGACGGTGTTTGGCGCCTTCCGGCTCTGGCAAATGCTGCCGATGACGCTGGCTTTTGCGCTGCTGGTGGTGATCTGCGCGGCGAGCGTCGGGCTGGCGGTGCTGCAGAAGGCCCTGAGCCTTGCCATGCTGGCGAGCCTCGGCGGGTATCTTGCGCCACTGCTGTTGTCTACCGGGGGCGGCAGCTTTGTCGCGCTGTTCTCTTTCTATCTCCTGCTGTCCATCGGCATTCTTGCTATCAGCATCTGGCAGCACTGGCGCGAGCTGAACCTGCTCGGGCTGCTGTTCACGTTCGGCGTGGGCGGCCTGTGGGGGCTGAGTGATTACCAGCCTGAAGACTATTGGATCTGCCAGCTGTTCCTGATTGCCAATACGCTGATCTTCGGCGTGCTGAGCGTGGCGCTGTCGCTGCGGGCGCAGGAAAAAGGGAAGCAGATCGTTGACGGTGTGCTGCTGTTTGCCCCGCCGCTGATCGGCTTCGGAATGCAGTACGGCATGACCCGACACTGGGAATATGGCCCGGCGCTGAGCGCGCTGGGATACGGCGCATTTTATCTCACCCTCGCGTACCTCGCGCTGCGGCGCTATCCCTCCCTCGGACGGCCGCTGGTCATGGCGGCGCTGGCGATCGGCGGCGGGTTTGCCACGCTCGCCATTCCGCTGGCGCTGTCGGCGCGCTGGACGGCAATGGCCTGGGCACTGGAGGGGCTGGGTATCCTCTGGCTGGGCGTGCAGCAGCACCAGCGGCGCATGAGCTATAGCGGGACGGCGCTGCTGGTGCTGGCCCTCGGCAGCGCGCTGTGGGCGCAAACGGACGGCGTTACGTCGCTGAGCCTGCTCCTTATCTTCGCCATCCTCAGCCTTTGCTGGCTGGCAGCGGCCTGGCTGTGGCGGACTCTTTTTCTGCCGGTCAGCTGGGCGCTGCTGGCAGGCGGGCTGCTGTTCTGGCTGGTAGCGCAGCTGGGTGCGTCGCAGCTTGTACTTACGAAAGAATTACCGATTCTGGCGGGCGTGCTGGCGCTGACGGCGGCGTCAGCCTGGTGCTGGCGGCAGGTGGCCGCTCGTCTGGCGTGGCGAGAGCTGGACGCCAGCAAATGGCTGCTGTGGCCGGTTATGCTGCTGATGGTGGGGTATCAGATCTGGCATCAGCAGATCGTTGCCGCCGGCTGGTCAAACCTGGCCTGGTGCGTTGCGCTTCCTGCCGCGCTGATGCTGTTGCGGCGCGATGGTGAAAGGGTTCTGCCGCGTATCGCGATGGGGCTACACCTGTCGCTGTGCTGGATGATTTTACTGGCGCTGGCCGCCGAGCTTTACTGGTTTGCCCGGTCTCTGCCGTGGGGCATGGCGGCCTGGGGCAGCGGATTAGCGATGGCCGCAGGCGGCGGGGTGATTATGGCGCTCTCTGCTGCGGTACGGCGTCGCGCGTGGCCGTTCCGGGAATGGCCTGCGCTCTATGCGTGTCTGGCTCCGATCCCTGCCGTCGTGGCGCTGCTGGTATTGCTGGTGGTGACTAATTTCCAGGACGGCGTGGTCTATCGCCAGACCTGGCTCCCGCTGGTAAACCCGCTTGAGGAAGGCGCAGCGTTCGCGTTGCTGGGGCTGGTGGTCTTTTATCGGGCGGTGGACCGCTACTACCCGGCATTGCTTGCGCAAGCGCGTCCGTGGCCTGGCGTCGCGCTCATGGCGTTTGGCTTCTGGTGGCTGAACGGTGCGCTGATGCGCGCCCTGGCCTGGTACGGCGACGTGGCCTGGAATATGGCATCGCTGTGGGATTCGCGGCTTATCCAGACCAGTTTTGCCCTGTTCTGGATGCTGAGTGCGCTGGTGGTCATGATCCATGCCACCCGTCGGGCTTCCCGGCAGGAGTGGCTCTGCGGGGCCGCGCTGCTGGGTGTGGTGATGGTTAAACTGATGCTGGTGGACAGCGCGGGCGGAGGCGGTCTGTCGCGCGCGGTGGCGTTTATCGGCGTGGCGATACTGGTACTGATAGTGGGCTATTTCTCGCCGCTACCGCCAAAAACAGGAGATGAAAAATGAAATGGATGAAAGCGGTAGCGTGTACCGCGCTGCTGGCGCTTTCCGGCCCGGCGTTCTGCGACGAAGTACCAACGGAATCGCCACGGGACTACGCCTTTGGTCGTTCACTCGACACGTCCGTTCCTTCCCGGTGGTATCGAGTGATGCTGCCGCTTGCCGTCTATGAGCAGAGCACATCCGCGGATCTGCATGATGTTCGCGTCTTTAACCAGTCGGGTGAGCCGGTTCCCTTTAGCCTGATCGCCGCGACGCGCCCGCAGGCCACAGCGCAATCCACGGCGCTGCGCCTCTTTCCGCTGGATGCCTCGCCGCTCGCGGCTGCCTCAGACGCCGGTGACAGCGATAAGGTCCGGCTCCGTTCCCGAAACGGCGTTGAGATTGTGCTGGAGGGGCAAAAAGCCGCCGCAGCCGGGCAACATTACCTGCTGAGCTTGCCGGAGCAGACGTCGGGTGAGCTGGCCATATCCCAGCTGCAGCTGCTCTGGAATACCCCGCAGACGCCGTGGCAGGGAACGGCGTCGGTCTATTACAGCGAGGATCTTAAGCGCTGGTATACCCTTCGCGAAGATATGCCGCTGCTGGACGTCGCCAGCGGCCAGGATCGCCTTAAGCTCGATCGGATCGATATCGACACGGTTTTATCTCCCGAGGCGAATTGCTATCTCATGGTGGTGCTGAATACGCAGGGCCAGGGGGTAACGTTGACCGGCGTAAACGCAATCAGCGCACCTGCGCAGGCGGCCCCGGAAGAGATCAATCTTGAGGGGGAAGGGGAGCAGCTATCGACAACCGAAGCGCAGTGGCGCTGGACGCGTCCGCAGCCGCTGAGCGCTGTCAGCATCTCGCTGAACGGCGATGGCGTCCTTCCCGTGGAGATCGCCTGGCGGCGTACGGAAAAAGACACATGGCATCCCCTGAAAAAAGAGGTGATTTACCGCCTGGAGGGGAAAACATCCGGACCGGTTTCGCTTAACGGGGACCTGGTGCAGGCCGTGAAAATCACGACGCTGAATGCGCGTCTGCCAGAATACCTGCCGAGCGTCACGGGGCATCGCGACCGCTATGACCTGGTGTTCAACGCGCAGGGTAAAGCGCCGTACGTGCTCGCCTGGGGCAACGGCGCCGCAAAGCCTGCACAGGTGGAACCTGACATGCTGATCCCAGCCGATCTGCGCAAGACCTATGATATGGCGAACCTGCCGCAGGCCGATATTCTGGATGATGTCGCGTTGGGCGGTGAGGGGCGGCTAAACGCCACCTCTGCAGGCGAGCGGGCGAGCTGGATGAACGCCCTGCTGGTGTGGGGCGTGCTGATCGCGGGCGTGCTCCTGCTGGCGGGCATGGCCTGGCGCATCTGGCGGGAAACGCAGCGCAAGGCATAAAAAAAGGCCCGCATAAGCGGGCCTTTCTCGTAAACCGTGCCGATTACAGGCTGGATACGTTCTCAGACAGGTATTTAGCTACGCCGTCTGGGGAAGCAGCCATACCTTCTTTACCTTTTTCCCACTGAGCCGGGCACACTTCGCCGTGCTCTTCGTGGAACTGCAGCGCGTCAACCATGCGCAGCATTTCGTCGATGTTACGACCCAGCGGCAGATCGTTCACAACCTGGTGACGAACGATGCCGTTCGCGTCGATCAGGAAGGAACCACGCAGCGCAACGCCAGCGTCCGGATGTTCGATACCGTAAGCCTGCTGGATTTCGCGTTTGATGTCCGCAACCATTGCGTATTTCACCGCACCGATGCCGCCTTTGTCGACAGGGGTGTTACGCCATGCGTTGTGTACAAACTCAGAGTCGAAGGAGACGCCAACCACTTCTACGCCACGCTTCTGGAATTCTTCATAACGTTTGTCGAACGCGATCAGCTCAGACGGGCAAACGAAAGTGAAGTCCATTGGCCAGAAGAACAGAACGGTCGCTTTACCGTTGGTGTGCTGTTTGAAGTTGAAGTTTTCAACGATTTCACCGTTGCCCAGAACTGCTGCAGCTGTAAAATCCGGAGCCGGACGAGTTACCAGAACCATATGATTCTCCTGTAGATACTAAGGTTATTTGGAACGCAACGCGAGCCAGTATAGAGAGTGTTCATGGATAAGACAAAGAGGTGGTGACAATCGTTCCGCCAGCTTTTACCTATCAATACGAATTCTGTCAGAGCTGTTTGTTTTTCGCCTGCGCCATCATGCGCGGGTAAAACTGCCAGAAGCGGGTCTCCAGCGCATCGTAATGTTCATCCAGGTCATACCAGGAATCCCGCAGCGCATCCAGGCGCGGGCGACGGCTCGCCATCCCATTCAGCACGTTCTGAATGAAATCCATCTCGCGATAGCGCTCCAGCCAGCGCTCTGACCACAGGTAGTTATTCAGATTCACAAAGCGCGGCGGCGAGTCGGGCAGAATGATCGACACCTGCTGATGGGCATAACGCACAAATTCCGGCAGGGGTAGCTCCGGCGAGAGCTGTGCCCAGTGGCGCGACAGGAAATGGTCCCACATCACATCAAGCGTGATCGGTGCGACGCGGCGCGTTTCCGGCCGAAACCACGCTTTGGCTTCCGTCACTTCCGGCAGCTTATCCGTCAGCACGTCGATGCGGCGGTGCATAAAAATCCCGTCGACAACCTCAGGGGCGTACGCTTCCGCGGGGTTGCCGCGTACGAAATCTGCCAGCAAATTGCCGGACAGGGAGCTGTCAGCGAGGTGAGCGAGATGCAGGTGAGCGAGAAAATTCATGCGTTTTATTTGTCCGGGGGCGGCTAGTTGTTGCAGCAAAAGGGTGTGAGCACTAGACTATGCCGCCTGTTTTTAAGTCACGAGTATACGTCATGCGCGTCGCCGATTTCTCCTTTGAACTACCTGAATCCCTGATTGCTCACTATCCCATGCCTGAGCGCAGCAGCTGTCGTTTACTGTCACTGGATGGGCCAACGGGCGAGCTGACGCACGGTACTTTCACCGATTTGCTCGACAAGCTCAACCCTGGCGATCTGCTGGTCTTTAACAATACCCGCGTGATCCCGGCGCGCCTGTTCGGCCGTAAGGCCAGCGGCGGCAAGATTGAAGTGCTGGTCGAACGTATGCTCGATGATAAACGTATTCTGGCACATATTCGCGCATCCAAAGCGCCAAAGCCGGGCGCGGAGCTGCTGCTGGGCGATGACGAGAGCATCAAGGCGACCATGACCGCGCGCCACGACGCACTGTTCGAGGTGGAGTTCAACGACGAGCGCACGGTGCTTGATATCCTGAACGCCATCGGCCACATGCCGCTGCCGCCGTACATTGAGCGTCCTGACGAAGAGGCTGACCGCGAGCTGTACCAGACCGTCTACAGCCAGAAGCCTGGCGCGGTCGCGGCCCCGACGGCAGGCCTGCACTTTGATGAACCGCTGCTGGAAAAACTGCGCGCGAAAGGCGTTGAGATGGCGTTTGTTACGCTGCACGTCGGGGCGGGAACCTTCCAGCCGGTGCGCGTGGACAGCATTGAAGACCACATCATGCACTCTGAGTATGCTGAAGTGCCGCAGGATGTCGTGGACGCGGTGCTGGCGGCGAAAGCGCGCGGTAGCCGCGTCGTGGCGGTCGGTACGACGTCGGTGCGCTCGCTGGAGAGCGCCGCGCAGGCCGCGAAAAGCGAGTTGATTGAGCCGTTCTTTGGCGATACGCAGATCTTTATCTACCCGGGTTACCAGTACAAAGTGATTGACGCGCTGGTGACCAACTTCCATCTGCCTGAATCGACGCTGATTATGCTGGTCTCTGCGTTCGCGGGGTATCAGCATACGATGAATGCCTACAAGTCTGCGGTAGAACAAAAATATCGCTTTTTTAGCTACGGGGACGCGATGTTTATCACGTACAATCCGCAGGCTTTGAATGAGCGTGTCGGGGAATAAGTCCGCGGCACCGTTTTACAACGTTGGACTGTTTTTCTGACGTCGGAGAAAAAATGAAATTTGAACTCGATACCACCGACGGTCGCGCGCGCCGCGGTCGCCTGGTGTTTGATCGCGGCGTGGTGGAAACCCCCGCGTTTATGCCTGTGGGCACGTACGGCACCGTAAAAGGGATGACGCCGGAAGAAGTTGAAGCCACTGGCGCGCAGATTATCCTCGGCAATACCTTCCACCTGTGGCTGCGACCGGGTCAGGAGATCATGAAGCTCCACGGCGACCTGCACGACTTCATGCAGTGGAAAGGCCCTATCCTGACCGACTCCGGCGGTTTCCAGGTCTTCAGCCTGGGGGATATCCGCAAGATCACCGAGCAGGGCGTTCACTTCCGTAACCCGATCAACGGCGATCCGATTTTCCTCGATCCCGAAAAATCAATGGAGATTCAGTACGATCTCGGCTCTGACATCGTGATGATCTTCGACGAATGCACGCCGTATCCGGCCGACTGGGACTACGCCAAGCGTTCCATGGAGATGTCTCTGCGCTGGGCGAAGCGTAGCCGTGACCGTTTTGACTCCCTGCAGAACAAAAATGCGCTGTTCGGCATTATCCAGGGCAGCGTTTACGAAGATTTACGCGATATCTCTGTTAAAGGTCTGGTAGAGATAGGTTTTGATGGCTACGCTGTCGGCGGTTTGGCTGTGGGTGAGCCGAAGGAAGACATGCACCGCATTCTGGAGCACGTCTGCCCGCAAATCCCGGCGGATAAACCACGATACCTGATGGGCGTGGGCAAACCGGAAGATCTGGTTGAAGGCGTACGCCGCGGCATTGATATGTTCGACTGCGTCATGCCAACCCGCAACGCGCGTAACGGCCATCTGTTCGTTACCGATGGCGTGGTGAAAATCCGTAACGCGAAGCATAAGAGTGACACCAGCCCGCTCGATTCCGAGTGCGATTGCTATACCTGTCGCAATTATTCTCGCGCGTACCTGCATCATCTCGATCGTTGCAACGAGATTTTGGGCGCGCGTCTCAATACCATTCATAATCTTCGTTATTATCAGCGCTTAATGGCTGGTTTACGTAAGGCTATCGAAGAGGGTAAATTAGAGAGCTTCGTGACCGATTTCTACCAACGTCAGGGGCGGGATGTTCCACCGTTGAACGTTGATTAATTTTAATAATGAGGGAATTTGAATGAGCTTTTTTATTTCTGATGCGGTAGCAGCAACAGGCGCTCCAGCGCAGGGCAGCCCAATGTCTCTGATTCTGATGCTGGTTGTGTTCGGTCTGATCTTCTATTTCATGATCCTGCGCCCACAGCAGAAGCGCACCAAAGAGCACAAAAAGCTGATGGACTCCATCGCGAAAGGCGATGAAGTGCTGACCAACGGTGGTCTGGTCGGTCGCGTAACCAAAGTGGCTGAAAGTGGCTACATTGCAATCGCCCTGAACGACACCACTGAAGTGGTCATCAAACGTGACTTCGTAGCTGCCGTTCTGCCGAAAGGCACCATGAAGGCGCTGTAATCCCAACTTTTCCCAAAGGGAACTGCCGTGTTAAACCGTTATCCTTTGTGGAAGTACATCATGCTGGTCGTCGTGATTCTCGTCGGCCTGCTGTACGCGCTTCCCAACCTGTATGGTGAGGATCCGGCTGTTCAAATCACTGGCGCGCGCGGTGTCGCCGCCAGTGAGCAAACGCTGATCCAGGTCCAGAAAACGTTACAAGAAGAAAAAATTACCGCTAAGTCTGTGGCACTGGAAGAGGGCGCAATTCTTGCTCGCTTCGACACCACCGACACGCAGCTCCGCGCACGTGAAGCGCTGATGGGCGTGCTGGGTGATAAATACGTCGTGGCGCTTAACCTTGCCCCTGCAACCCCGCGTTGGCTGGCTGCGATGAATGCAGAGCCAATGAAACTCGGTCTTGACCTGCGTGGCGGCGTTCACTTCCTGATGGAGGTGGATATGGATACCGCGCTCGGCAAGCTGCAGGAACAGAATATCGACAGCCTGCGCAGCGATCTGCGTGATAAAGGCATCGCTTACACCACCGTGCGTAAAGAAGATAACTACGGCATGAGCATCACGTTCCGCGACAGCGCGGCGCGCGATCAGGCTGTAGATTACCTGACCCAACGTCACCGTGACCTGGTGATCTCCTCGCAGGGCAGCAACCAGCTGCGCGCGGTGATGACCGATGCGCGCCTGAAAGAAGCGCGTGAATATGCCGTTCAGCAGAACATCAACATTCTGCGTAACCGTGTAAACCAACTGGGCGTGGCCGAGCCGCTGGTACAGCGTCAGGGTGCTGACCGTATCGTGGTTGAACTGCCGGGTATCCAGGACACCGCGCGTGCGAAAGAGATTCTCGGTGCGACCGCAACGCTGGAATTCCGTCTGGTGAATACCAACGTTGACCAGTCTGCTGCCGCTTCTGGCCGTATTCCGGGTGACTCCGAAGTGAAACAGACCCGCGAAGGTCAGCCGGTTGTGCTGTACAAACGTGTGATTCTGACCGGTGACCACATCACCGACTCCACGTCGAGCCAGGATGAATACAACCAGCCGCAGGTTAACATCTCGCTGGATAGCGCGGGTGGTAACATCATGTCTAACTTCACCAAGGACAACATCGGTAAACCGATGGCGACCCTGTTCGTGGAGTACAAAGACAGCGGTAAGAAAGATGCAAACGGCCGTGCTGTGCTGGTGAAAGAGGAAGAGGTGATTAACATCGCCAATATCCAGTCTCGTCTGGGTAACAGCTTCCGTATTACCGGTATTAACAACCCGAACGAAGCGCGTCAGCTCTCCCTGCTGCTGCGTGCCGGTGCGCTGATAGCGCCAATTCAGATTGTTGAAGAACGTACCATTGGTCCAACTCTGGGTATGCAAAACATCCAGCAGGGGCTGGAAGCGTGTCTGGCCGGTCTGGTGGTCTCTATCCTCTTCATGATCTTCTTCTATAAGAAGTTTGGTCTGATTGCGACCTCCGCGCTGATCGCGAACCTGGTGCTGATTATCGGCATCATGTCCCTGCTGCCGGGAGCGACGCTGACCATGCCGGGGATTGCGGGTATCGTTCTGACCCTTGCGGTGGCGGTCGACGCCAACGTACTGATTAACGAACGTATCAAAGAAGAGTTGAGCAACGGTCGCTCTGTTCAGCAGGCGATTGATGAAGGTTATAAAGGCGCGTTCAGCTCTATCTTCGATGCGAACGTAACAACACTGATTAAGGTTCTTATCCTGTATGCAGTGGGTACTGGCGCGATCAAAGGCTTTGCGATTACAACCGGTATCGGTGTCGCAACGTCAATGTTTACCGCTATTGTCGGCACCCGTGCCATCGTGAACCTGCTGTACGGCGGCAAGCGCGTCAAAAAGCTGTCTATCTGAGGAGTGCGTTGTGGCACAGGAATATACTGTTGAACAATTGAACCACGGCCGTAAAGTCTGGGACTTTATGCGCTGGGACTACTGGGCCTTCGGCATTTCAGGTTTCCTGCTGATTCTGTCCATCGTCATTATGGGCGTGAAAGGCTTTAACTGGGGGCTCGATTTTACCGGTGGTACGGTAATTGAAATCTCCCTTGAAAAACCGGTCGATATGGACCAGATGCGCGAATCGCTGCAGAAAGCGGGCTTTGAAGAGCCGCTGCTGCAGAACTTCGGCAGCAGTCGCGACATCATGGTACGTATGCCGCCGGTGCACGATGCCAACGGCAGCCAGGAGCTGGGCAGTAAGGTTGTTAGCGTGATTAACGAAACAACCAGCCAGAACGCGGCGGTTAAGCGTATTGAGTTCGTCGGCCCAAGCGTAGGTGCTGACCTGGCGCAGACCGGCGCGATGGCGCTGCTGGTGGCGCTGATCTCCATCCTGGTGTACGTCGGTTTCCGCTTTGAGTGGCGACTGGCGGCCGGTGTGGTTATCGCTCTGGCGCACGACGTGGTGATCACCATGGGCATACTGTCGCTGTTCCACATTGAGATTGACCTGACGATTGTGGCATCCCTGATGTCCGTCATCGGTTACTCACTGAACGACAGTATCGTGGTATCTGACCGTATCCGTGAAAACTTCCGTAAGATCCGTCGCGGCACGCCGTACGAAATCTTTAACGTGTCGTTGACCCAGACGCTACACCGTACCTTGATCACATCCGGTACCACCCTGATGGTGATCCTGATGCTGTTCCTGTTCGGTGGTCCGGTTCTGGAAGGCTTCTCGCTGACCATGTTGATTGGTGTCACCATCGGTACGGCGTCGTCTATCTACGTTGCGTCCGCCCTGGCGCTGAAACTCGGCATGAAGCGCGAGCACCTGCTCCAGCAGAAAGTCGAAAAAGAAGGGGCGGATCAGCCGTCCATTCTGCCGTAAGGCGACGTTTAGCGCGTTATCAAAATCCCGGTCTGTTGACCGGGATTTTTTTTATCTGCTCCTGACAAACACTCCTGACAGTATGCTGTCAGGAGCCCTGTCGTAGACTCCTTCTGAACCCAAACAACAGGCAGGAGGATGTATGAAAAGCGTCATTAACTGGTTTGAAATTCCGGTCTCGGATATGGATCGCGCCATCAAATTTTATGAGCCGGTGATGCAGCTTGCGCTGCGTCGCGAGAAAATGGACTGTGCGGAGCTGGCCGTTTTCCCGCATGAGGATCCCGCCACCGGAGGCGCCCTTGCAAAATTTGACGGCGTTACACCGTCTTTGCAGGGCGCTATTATTTACCTGCATACTGACAATCTGGCGGCAACGCTCGATCGCATCGCCTCTGCGGGCGGCGAGTGCGTGTTTGGCCCGCTGGAACTGCCGCATGGCATTGGCACTATCGCCTTGTTTACCGACAGCGAGGGTAACCGCGTCGGCCTCCATCAACCTGCCTGAGAGCGAACTAAGAGTTGACCCGACGTGCTGACCGTTTGTTTCAGATTGTGCAGATCCTGCGGGGCAGGCGTCTGACAACGGCAGCGCATCTGGCGGACCGGCTTGGCGTGTCCGAGCGCACGGTCTACCGCGATATCCGCGACCTGTCGCTTTCCGGCGTGCCGGTGGAAGGTGAGGCGGGGAGCGGATATCGGCTCATGTCGGGCTTTGACCTGCCGCCGCTGATGCTGACAAATAAGGAGTCCGAGGCGCTGATCGTCGCGATTCGCCTGCTCAAAACCTGGGGCGGGGAATCGCTGTCGCGCGAGCTGGAGTCGGCTCAGGAAAAGGTGCTGGCGATTCTGCCCGAGGAGAGTCGTCGAAAGGCGGAGCAGACGCGGATCTACGCCCCGGATTTTTGCATGCAAAGCCACTCCCGCAGCGATTTTGACAGGATCCATCAGGCAATTTCCGCACAGCAGGTGCTGGTGCTGCATTACCGTGATGAAGCAGGACAGCTGTCTAAACGTGAGGTTCAGCCGCTGGGGCTGTTCTTCTGGGGAGAGCGCTGGCTGCTGGCCGCGTGGTGTGAACGGCGCGATGACTATCGCTGTTTCCGGCTCGACAGATGCCTCAATATTGTGGCTACGGAAAGGCGGTTTAGCGAAAGTGCGGACAGGTCTTTGGCGGATTTTTTGCGCAAGGTGAGGCAGTAAAAAGCCGGGTGGCGGCTACGCCTTACCCGGCTACATTTGGCTCGTAGGCCCGGTAAGCGTAGCGCCACCGGGCGAAACCCGCACTGATTAGAAGTTGTAACCTACAACCAGGTAACCACCCCAACCGGTAGAACGCACGCTGAAGTCGCCGTTGCCGAAGTTCAGGCTGGCGTCGTCGTTCCACTGACCGCCGTTGTGCCAGTAACGTGCCACAACAGAGTAGTGCCAGTGATCGTAGTTCAGCGCCAGAATGTGGCTGGAGGCGATGGAGTTATTGGTACGCGCTTTCTTACCGTTCAGGTCACGGAAATCGTTGTCACCCAGGTCTGAGCCCCAGTCAAAGTTGGTGAAGCCGATATAGCTCAGGTTACCGCCCCACAGTTGGGTAATAGGCACAAAGTATTTCACTTTGAAACGGTAGCCATCCCACTCGTTTTCGTTCGCGGCACCGTAGTTCTGCCACTGATACTTAGCGTACACATTCAGAGACAGGCTCATTGGCAGACCGGTGTCGATGTCCGTACCCAGACCCATGTACCAGGTGCTTTGTTCCTGAGAATCGTTGCGGCCCATGTCGTAAATGTAGTTATTCGCGAAGTACCACTCTTTGAACGGCCCGAAGCTTAGGTCGGTGCCGGTCAGCTTATCGATAGAGAAGCGTGGTTCGATTTCCATAAACAGCGGAGAGCCGTTGTTCCAGATACCTTTCGCATCGGTGTTACCACCAAAGAATACTGGCAGATCGACGTAGCCGTAGAAATCAAACCAGTCTTTCTTGGCGAACGCTTCATATTCCAGGTAGGTATCGTTACGAATCTGAGGTCCGAAACGCGTGTGGTAGCTGCCGACCACGTTAACGCTCTGGTGCCACCAGTCGGAGAGGTATTGTGGTTTGTCGTTTTCCGCTGCGTTAACAGTGAAAGAAGAGGACAGTGCCAGCACGGCGCCAGCTGCGAGTAATGTTTTTTTCATAATCATGCCACTGATTGAAATTCCCTTCCGGGAGTGAAAAATGCGCGAATTGCGTTTCTAAATATTTCGTGTTTCTGCGGTGCCTATTATAGGAATCCCTGCTCACAAAAATATGTGTTGTTTCACATATCTCTCATACGCGTAATCGATTGCGTTCACGTTTGCGTACTTTAAACGGCCGGGATTGTAGCGGCAATCATTTATGTTGCCAATCCATACGAAATGTAAATGTTAGCGGAGTGACATTTCACTCCGCTAAAAAAGAGAGGATTACTGCGCGGCGGGTTGAATGTCGTGAATGCGGATAAAGCCTAACTGTTCCGGCGTAAGGCCGCTTAACTGAAGCGGAATATCCACATCACTGGGTGCTAAAACACTGGCCGGTGCGGTGAAGAGCTGATTCTTCACGTTCACCTCCTGGTAGTTCTCCGTGGTGCCCTGGATCTGGCCCCACTCGACGGTGCCGCTGAAGGCCGGAAGCGGATCGTTGGACTCTCCCTTGATGCGTAATGTTGCGCGAGTACCATCGGCATTCGCCGCCACATTCACCAGAGACATTTTTAGCGTGCCAATCTGGCTGTTCAGCAGGGCAGGGGTATTCGCCCCCGGCAGCAGGTACACCCCGCTGGTAGATTTCGCGTTCAGCGCGTTTTGCTGGGTGATCTTCACCGTTTCTTTGTTTAGCTTGTCCATCGCCGTATTGAGCGTATTGACGCTCTGTTTCATCTGACGGACTTCGGTTTGCTGTGCACAGGCGCTAAGGGTGAAGAGGCTCCCCACCAGCAATATTTTCAGGTAACGTCTTGTCATTGCGTTTATTTCCTTGAAATAACGGATCGTCCTAATGGTAGCCAGCATCATTGTGTCAGACATAGATCCTTTTTCTCAAAAAGCTCTTCCTTTGTTGTCAGGCCAGTTCAGGGTAAAATGAAAATCAGTTAACCAGATAACAGGGATACCGTATGCATTGCCCATTCTGCTCCGCTGTGGATACCAAAGTCATCGACTCTCGCCTTGTGGGCGAAGGGTCTTCAGTGCGCCGTCGTCGGCAGTGTCTGGTGTGTAACGAGCGTTTCACGACCTTTGAGGTGGCAGAGCTGGTCATGCCGCGCGTGGTTAAAAGTAACGACGTGCGTGAGCCGTTTAACGAAGAGAAACTGCGCAGCGGAATGCTGAAAGCCCTTGAAAAACGTCCCGTCAGCGCGGACGACGTGGAGATGGCGCTAAACCACATAAAATCTTACCTTCGTGGTTTGGGTGAGCGTGAAGTGCCCAGCAAGATGATCGGCAACCTGGTAATGGAGCAGCTGAAAAAGCTCGATAAGGTCGCCTATATCCGCTTTGCCTCGGTCTACCGCAGTTTCGAAGACATCAAAGAGTTTGGCGAAGAGATCGCCCGCTTACAGGATTAAGCTCATGCACGATGAGATGTACATGGCGCGCGCCATGAAGCTGGCGCAGCGCGGTCGTTTTACCACCCATCCCAACCCGAACGTCGGGTGCGTTATCGTGAAAGATGGCGAGATCGTGGGGGAAGGTTTTCACTACCGCGCGGGTGAGCCCCATGCTGAGGTTCATGCCCTGCGCATGGCCGACGAGAAGGCGCGTGGTGCGACGGCCTACGTTACGCTGGAGCCCTGCAGCCATCACGGGCGTACGCCACCGTGCTGCGACGCGCTGATTGCCGCGGGGGTGTCGCGCGTGGTTGCATCGATGCAGGACCCGAATCCGCAGGTGGCGGGACGAGGTCTGTATCGTCTGCAGCAGGAAGGCATTGACGTCAGCCATGGCCTGATGATGCAGGACGCGGAAGCGCTCAACAAAGGTTTCCTGAAGCGCATGCGTACCGGGTTCCCGTATATCCAGCTTAAGCTGGGTGCCTCGCTGGACGGTCGTACGGCGATGGCAAACGGCGAGAGCCAGTGGATCACGTCGCCGCAGGCAAGGCGCGATGTGCAACGTCTGCGTGCGCAAAGCCATGCTATTCTCACCAGCAGTGAAACCGTTCTGGCTGACGATCCGGCCATGACCGTGCGCTGGGACGAGCTGAATGCCGATACCCAGGCTCTGTATCCGCAGGAGAACCTGCGTCAGCCGCTGCGTATTGTCATTGATAGCCAGAACCGCGTGACGCCGGAGCACCGCATCGTCCAGCAGCCAGGGGAAACCTGGATTGCGCGCACCAAAGAAGATACGCGCGCATGGCCGGAAGGCGTACGGAGCATTACGGTGCCGGAACATAACGGGCATCTGGATCTGGTGGTGCTGATGATGCTACTCGGCAAGCAGCAGGTGAACAGCATCTGGGTCGAAGCGGGCCCGACGCTTGCCGGCGCGCTGCTTCAGGCGGGGCTGGTGGATGAGCTTCTCGTCTACGTTGCGCCTAAACTGTTGGGCAGTGACGCGCGCGGCCTGTTTGTGCTGCCCGGCCTTGAAAAACTGGCCGATGCACCACAACTCAAATTTAGCGAGATTCGTCCGGTAGGTCCGGATGTCTGCCTCCACTTAACGACAGCGTAATTGCTCCCGAAATAGGGAAGCAGTGCGCAAAGTATTATGATAAAATCCGCCCCCCTGCGGGGCCAAATGAACCCGTAAAGGAAGAGTATGAACATTATTGAAGCTGCTGTAGCTACCCCGGACGCTCGCGTCGCCATCACCATTGCGCGTTTCAACAACTTCATCAACGATAGCCTGCTGGAAGGTGCGGTTGACGCCCTGAAACGTATCGGCCAGGTTAAAGATGACAACATTACCGTTGTTTGGGTTCCAGGCGCTTACGAACTGCCACTGGCGGCGGGCGCGCTGGCGAAAACCGGTAAATATGACGCGGTGATTGCGCTGGGTACCGTTATTCGTGGCGGCACTGCGCACTTCGAATACGTTGCGGGCGGTGCAAGCAACGGTCTGGCACACGTTGCGCAGGATGCTGAAATTCCTGTCGCGTTCGGCGTGCTGACCACCGAAAGTATTGAACAAGCCATCGAACGTGCTGGCACCAAAGCCGGTAACAAAGGTGCAGAAGCTGCACTGACCGCGCTTGAAATGATCAATGTATTGAAAGCCATCAAGGCCTGATTTTTTTGTAAGGGGAATTCCGTGAAACCTGCTGCTCGTCGCCGCGCCCGTGAATGTGCCGTCCAGGCACTTTACTCCTGGCAGTTGTCCCAGAACGACATCGCTGATGTTGAATACCAGTTCCTGTCAGAACAGGACGTGAAAGACGTTGACGTTCTGTACTTCCGTGAACTGCTGTCGGGAGTGGCGACTAATAGCGCGTATCTCGATGGTCTGATGAAACCTTACCTGTCCCGTCTGCTCGAAGAGCTGGGTCAGGTAGAAAAAGCAGTGTTGCGCATTGCGCTGTTTGAGCTGTCTAAACGTGATGATGTGCCGTATAAAGTGGCCATCAACGAAGCGATCGAACTGGCGAAAACCTTCGGCGCTGAAGACAGCCACAAGTTTGTAAACGGCGTACTTGATAAAGCAGCACCTGCGATCCGTCCCCACAAAAAGTGATCCGCAAACCGGAGTTCTGCATTGCCTGACGGGCAGTGCGGCTCCGGTTTTTTCTTTTATTTGCTGAGGCATAACGTATGGCATGCGGCGAATTCTCCCTGATTGCCCGTTATTTCGACCGTGTCAGAACCTCTCGTCTTGATGTTGAAACCGGCATCGGCGATGACTGTGCACTTCTCAATATTCCCGAAAAACAGACGCTGGCAATCAGCACCGACACCTTAGTGTGCGGACGTCATTTTTTACCGGATATCGATCCTGCCGATCTGGCGTATAAGGCACTGGCGGTTAACGTCAGCGATCTGGCGGCGATGGGGGCCGATCCCGCGTGGTTAACCCTGGCGCTGACGCTGCCTGAGGTAGACGAAGCCTGGCTTGAAGCTTTCAGCGATGCGCTGTTTGAGCAGCTTAACTACTACGATATGCAGCTGATTGGCGGTGATACCACTGCCGGGCCGCTGTCGATGACGCTGGCGATCCATGGCTATGTACCGCTTGGTCGCGCGCTGAAGCGTTCGGGTGCAAAACCCGGCGACTGGATCTACGTGACCGGTACACCGGGCGACAGCGCCGCGGGCCTGGCGATTCTTCAGGATCGCTTAACCGTGAAGAACGCTGACGATGCGGCGTATCTGGTGAAACGCCATCTGCGCCCGACGCCGCGTATTCTGCACGGTCAGGCGCTGCGCGAGCGCGCAAGCTCGGCTATCGATTTCTCTGACGGGCTGATCTCAGATCTTGGCCATATTCTCAAGGCCAGCGGTGTCGGCGCGCGCGTTGACCTGGATCTGTTCCCGCTGTCAGAGGAACTGCTTCGTCATGTTGAACCTGAACAGGCACTGCGCTGGGCGCTGTCCGGTGGTGAAGATTATGAACTGTGCTTTACCGTTCCGGAGCTGAACCGTGGAACGCTCGACGTGGCGTTAGCGCACCTCGGCGCGAAATTCACCTGTATCGGGCAGATCATGCCGGAGAGTGAAGGGTTGAAGTTTGTGAAAGACGGTGAGCCGGTTACGCTGGACTGGAAAGGGTACGATCACTTCGCGTGATGTTGTGCGCTCTGTATTGCCGGGGGGCGGCTCCGCCTTACCCGGCCTACAAAAGAGGGGCTTATTTAAACCCCACCACCGGATGCTGCTGATACGGCGTCTCCAGCTCGGCAACCTGTTCGGGCGTCAGCGTGATATCCACCGCGTTTAACAGTTCGTCCAACTGCTCTTCCCGGGACGTGCCGATAATGGGAGCCGCGACGCCGCGTTTACCCAGCAGCCATGCCAGCGCTACCTGGGCGCGGGTTGCGCCGGTATCGTCGGCAATCCCGGCCAGGCGTTCGGCAATCAGCGCATCGCTGGCTTCTGTTCCGCCGTACAGATTTTTCCCCACCTCATCGGATACCAGCCGGGCCGTGGTTTCCCCCCACGGACGGGTCAGACGTCCGCGCGCCAGCGGGCTCCACGGGATGACCGCCACGCCCTCCTGATGGCACAGCGGCAACATCTCACGCTCTTCTTCACGATAGATCAGATTGTAGTGATCCTGCATGGTGACAAAGCGCGCCCAGCCGTGCTGCGCCTGCAGATCCAGCGCCTGAGCAAACTGCGACGCGTGCATCGACGATGCGCCGATGTAGCGTGCTTTACCGGCTTTGACGACGTCGTTGAGCGCCTCAAGCGTCTCCTCGATCGGCGTGTTGTAATCCCAGCGGTGAATTTGCAGCAGGTCGACGTAATCCATGTTCAGGCGCATGAGGCTGTCGTCAATGGAACGCAGGATCTGCGCGCGAGAAAGGCCTTGCGGCAGGTCGCCCACCGGGTAGTACACCTTGGTGGCAACGACGATGTCATCCCGACGGGCAAAATCGCGAAGGGCGCGGCCGACAATCTCCTCGCTGCTGCCGTCGGAGTAGCTGTTGGCGGTGTCAAAGAAGTTAATGCCGCCCTCGATGGCGCGTTTGATAATCGGACGGCTGCTCTCTTCCGGCAGCGTCCAGGCGTGGTTCCCCCGATCGGGCTCGCCAAAGGTCATGCATCCCAGACAAAGTCGGGAAACCTTAAGGTCCGTTTTTCCTAATGTTGTGTATTGCACGGTTCCGCTCCTGCTGTTTAAACAATACGTTTAAGCATAGCAGGAGCGGAAAAGGGGGGAGGGTTCAGTCCAGCCAGGCGCGGATTTTAGCTTCGATACCGGCAGCGTCCAGGCCAATCGCCGCGCGGGCTTCGTCCTGGGTACCTTGCGGGATGAAATAGTCCGGCAGGCCGAGGTTCAGCACCGGAACGGCTTTACGGTTTGCCATCAGCACCTCGTTCACGCCGCTGCCCGCACCGCCCATAATCGCGTTCTCTTCCAGCGTGACCAGCACGTCGTGCGCCTCAGCCATACTCAGGATCAGGGATTCGTCGAGCGGCTTCACAAAGCGCATATCCACGAGGGTGGCATTCAGCGTTTCAGCTACTTTCGCCGCCTCTGGCATCAGCGTGCCGAAGTTCAGGATCGCCACTTTCTCACCGCGACGTTTAACCAGACCTTTACCGATCGCCAGCTTCTCCAGCGGCTGCAGCTCAACGCCCACCGCATTGCCGCGCGGATAGCGAACGGCGCTTGGTCCATCCTGATAATGGTAGCCGGTAAACAGCATCTGACGACATTCGTTCTCGTCGCTTGGCGTCATGATCACCATATCTGGAATGCAGCGCAGGAACGACAGGTCAAACGCGCCCTGGTGCGTCTGGCCGTCGGCACCGACGATGCCCGCACGGTCAATGGCAAACAGCACCGGCAGCTTCTGGATCGCCACGTCGTGGATCACCTGATCGTAGGCGCGCTGCAGGAAGGTGGAATAGATAGCGACAACCGGTTTGTAGCCGCCGATCGCCAGGCCCGCTGCAAATGTCACCGCGTGCTGCTCGGCAATGGCCACGTCGAAATACTGGTCAGGGTATTTTTTAGAGAACTCTACCATGCCGGAGCCTTCGCGCATGGCCGGGGTGATCGCCATCAGCTTGTTGTCTTTTGCGGCGGTTTCGCACAGCCAGTCGCCGAAGATTTTTGAATAGCTCGGCATGCCGCCGCTGCTTTTCGGCAGACAGCCGCTGGACGGGTCAAATTTCGGTACCGCGTGGAAGGTAATCGGATCTTTTTCCGCCGGCTCGTAGCCACGCCCTTTTTTGGTCATGATGTGCAGGAACTGCGGGCCTTTCAGGTCGCGCATGTTCTTGAGCGTGGTGACCAGCCCCAGTACGTCGTGGCCGTCAACCGGGCCAATATAGTTAAAGCCCAACTCCTCAAACAGGGTACCCGGCACGACCATGCCTTTGATGTGCTCTTCGGTACGCTTAAGCAGCTCTTTGATCGGCGGTACGCCGGAGAAGACTTTTTTACCGCCTTCACGCAGCGAGGAGTAAAGCTTGCCGGAGAGCAGCTGTGCCAGATGGTTGTTCAGCGCGCCAACGTTCTCGGAGATCGACATTTCGTTATCGTTGAGGATAACCAGCATGTCCGGCTTGATGTCGCCCGCATGGTTCATGGCTTCGAAGGCCATACCCGCGGTGATGGCACCGTCGCCAATCACGCAGACGGTGCGGCGCTGCTTGTTCTCTTTCTCGGCGGCGACGGCAATACCGATGCCCGCAGAAATGGAGGTGGAGGAATGGCCGACGCTCAGCACGTCATACTCGCTCTCACCGCGCCACGGGAACGGATGCAGGCCACCTTTCTGACGAATAGTGCCAATTTTATCGCGACGTCCGGTCAGAATTTTGTGCGGATAGGCCTGGTGGCCCACGTCCCAGATGAGCTGATCGAACGGCGTGTTATAGACGTAGTGCAGCGCCACGGTCAGCTCTACCGTGCCAAGCCCGGAGGCGAAATGGCCGCTGGAGCGGCTTACGCTGTCGAGCAGGTAGCGACGCAGCTCGTCGCACAGCTTCGGCAGGCTCTCTTTCGGCAACAGACGTAACTCCTGGGTGGAGTCAACTAACGCCAGTGTCGGGTATTTGGCAATATCAAAACTCATCAAAGGCTCATCGAGATATATAGTTTATTTATCACGCTGGATTATATAGTCCGCTAGCGCTTCCAGTGCCGAGGTATCCAGCGATTGCGCAGCCAGTTCATTCAGTGACTGGCGGGCATCGTCAATCAGATCCCGGGCTTTACGTTGGGCTTGCTCAAGACCCAGCAGGGCGGGGTAGGTACTTTTGCCAAGCTGCTGGTCCGCACCCTGACGTTTACCCAATGTTGCAGTATCGCCCACCACATCCAGAATGTCATCCTGAACCTGGAATGCCAGACCGATACTTTCTGCGTATCTGTCCAGAATCGGCAGGGCTTTGCGCCCTTGCTCACCCGCGCTCAGCGCGCCCAGGCGAACGGCGGAACGAATCAATGCCCCGGTTTTATGGCGATGAATACGCTCCAGCTGTTCCAGATTAACCTGACGTCCTTCCGCTTCAAGATCCAGCGCCTGACCGCCGCACATGCCGGCCACGCCGCTGGCCATGGCCAGTTCGGAAATCATTGCCAGACGGTCACGGTCAGCCACTTCGGCCATTGGCGCGTCGCTCAGAATCGAGAACGCCAGCGTCTGCAGGGCATCACCCGCCAGAATAGCATTCGCCTCGCCAAACTTGATGTGGCAGGTGGGTTGACCCCGACGCAAATCGTCGTCGTCCATCGCCGGGAGATCGTCGTGGATCAGCGAGTAGGCATGGATGCACTCAACGGCGGCTGCCGGGGCGTCCAGCGTGTTATCGCTGATGCCAAACATGTTGCCGGTGGCGTACACCAGGAACGGGCGCAGGCGCTTTCCACCCAAGAGTGCGCCATAGTGCATGGCTTCAACCAGAGGAGTGTTCTGAAAAGGCTGTGGCGCAATAAATCGGCGCAGGGCGTCGTTGGCACGCACGACGCGCGCCTGAAGCTCGTTGGCAAAATCCATTTACTCGGCGTCCGGTGTGAAAGGCGTAGTTTTCGCGTCTTCGCTGTCGGAAAGCAGGATCTGCACGCGCTGCTCGGCCTGCTGCAGTTTGACCTGCCCCTGGCGCGCCAGCTGCACGCCGCGCTCGAATTCGTTGAGCGCCTCTTCCAGAGGGAGATCGCCGCTCTCAAGACGGGTAACGATTTGCTCCAGTTCACTCAGCGCAGTTTCGAAACTGGCCGGTGCGTCGTTCTTCTTCGGCATAGTGAATTGACTCTTATATTCTCAGCCCCGACATGGTAACGGACTCAGGGCAATTATCAAATAACGCGCAATGTGCACAGGAGTGGCGCGATGGTGGTATACTTGCGCGCCTGGATGCAGCCACGGGTGTGGGCTGCTGTACTCTTTTCCATTACAAGCCTTAATACGCTTGCCTAAGAAACATTGCCGCCATGAAGTTTATCATTAAATTGTTCCCTGAAATCACCATCAAAAGCCAATCTGTGCGTTTGCGCTTTATTAAAATTCTCACCGGGAACATTCGTAACGTTTTAAAGCACTACGACGAAACCCTCGCCGTGGTGCGCCACTGGGACCACGTTGAGGTCCGTGCGAAAGACGAAAACAAACGTCAGGATATTCGCGACGCGCTGACCCGTATTCCAGGGATCCACCATATTCTGGAAGTGGAAGATGTCCCGTTCAGCGATATGCACGACATCTTCGAAAAAGCGCTGGTTCAGTACCGCGATCGGATCGAAGGCAAAACCTTTTGCGTGCGCGTGAAGCGTCGCGGTAAGCACGAATTCAGCTCCATTGAAGTGGAACGTTACGTTGGCGGCGGTTTGAACCAGCACGTTGAGACGGCGCGCGTGCGTCTGACCAACCCGGACGTGACCGTTAATCTGGAGATCGAAAACGATCGCCTGCTGTTGGTGAAAGGCCGTTATGAAGGTATCGGCGGCTTCCCGATCGGGACTCAGGAAGATGTTCTGTCCCTGATCTCCGGCGGCTTCGACTCCGGCGTCTCCAGCTATATGCTGATGCGCCGCGGCTGCCGCGTACACTACTGCTTCTTCAACTTGGGCGGCGCGGCGCACGAAATCGGCGTTCGTCAGGTGGCGCATTACCTGTGGAACCGCTTCGGCAGCTCCCACCGCGTGCGTTTCGTGGCAATCAATTTCGAACCGGTGGTCGGCGAGATTCTGGAGAAAGTGGACGACGGCCAGATGGGCGTCATCCTGAAGCGCATGATGGTGCGTGCGGCATCCAAAGTGGCTGAACGCTACGGCGTGCAGGCGCTGGTCACCGGTGAAGCGCTGGGGCAGGTCTCCAGCCAGACGCTGACCAACCTGCGCCTGATCGACAACGTGTCTGATACCCTGATCCTGCGTCCGCTGATCTCCCATGATAAAGAGCACATCATCGATCTGGCGCGCGAAATCGGTACCGAAGATTTTGCCCGCACCATGCCGGAATACTGCGGCGTGATCTCAAAAAGCCCAACGGTGAAAGCGGTGAAGGCGAAGATCGAAGCGGAAGAAGAGAACTTCGATTTCAGCATTCTGGATAAAGTGGTGGAAGAAGCGTCCAACATTGATATCCGCGAGATCGCCCAGCAGACCGAGCAGGAAGTGGTAGAAGTGGAGACCGTGAGCGGTTTCGGCGCGAACGACGCGATTCTGGATATCCGCTCTATTGACGAGCAGGATGACAAGCCGCTGCAGGTTGACGGCGTCGAAGTGGTTTCTCTGCCGTTCTACAAGCTGAGCACGAAGTTTGGCGACCTCGACCAGAGCAAAACGTACCTGCTGTGGTGTGAGCGCGGGGTGATGAGTCGCCTGCAGGCGCTGTATCTGCGCGAGCAGGGCTTTGCCAATGTGAAGGTGTATCGTCCGTAGTTTCTCGCCCGGTGGCGCTTCGCTTACCGGGCCTACGGTACCGTGCATTTGTAGGCCGGGTAAGGCGTGGCCGCCACCCGGCTTTTTTTATGCACTACTCTTCATAGTAATTATAAATCCCCGCTGGCATCACCAGCGATGACGCCACTTCGTACGCCTTCTCGCGCCCGACCAGCAGGTCGATAATCTTTAAGCCAAAATCAATCGCGGTGCCCGGGCCCTGGCTGGTCAGCAGGTTGACGCGGGGATCCCAGACGACGCGCTTGTCCACCCATTGATCTTCCGGAATGGTGTCTTTCAGCCCCGGGAAGCCGGTCATGTTGCCGATGGGGAAGATGTCATGGGGAACCAGCACCGTGCCGGCGGCGGCACAAATGGCGGCGACAATGCGCCCGGATAAATGAAACTGACGCACGGTCTCAACCAGCAGCGGGCTGTCGCGAAAATACTCCGCGCCCTTCAGGCCGCCGGGCAGGACGATGATGTCATAATCCCCGTCGGCCACCTGCACGAGCGGGGCATCAGCGAGCAGCTTCACGCCGCGCGAGCAGGTAATCGCCAGGCTGCCGTCGCTGGCGACGCTGGCGGTGGTGACCTTAATGCCGCCGCGCACCATCAGATCAATGGTGGTGACCGCCTCCATCTCTTCGCTACCAGGGGCGAGGCAGATCAGTGCCGACGCGCTCATATTCACTCTCCTTACGTTTAACCAGGTCATACAGACGGGCGTTTTCCGGCACCGCGATGCCGTGCGCGCGGGCGCGTTTTAGCAGATAGCCGGTGATGTAGTCGATCTCCGTGTGGCGTAATGCCCGAACATCCTGCAGCATCGAGGAGATGTTCTCAGCTGTACTCTCAATAACCTGCTCGACATAACAGCGTAAATCGTCTGCCGAGGTATGCAGCCCTTCCCGCTCAACGACCGCCGCGACTTCTGCACAGAGGGACGCCACCTCCTGCGGATGGTTTTTCAGTTCACCGTTCGGGCAGTTCCACAGCGCCGTCAGCGGGTTGATCACACAGTTAACGGCCAGCTTGCGCCAGAGTTGAGGGCGAATGTGGTTATGCCAGGCCACGTCCGGGAGCACCTTCTGCAGCACATCGGCAAGATAGCTGTAGTCCCCATCCTGCGTTCTGGCAGGCCCGATGTGCGTCACGCCGCTGGCGACATGCACGATGATGTTGCCGTCGCGGCGCGCAGCGTGGGTGGTCGTTGCCATCAGCAGGGGCTGCGGAACGCTTTTCAGCTCATCCAGGGTTCCCATGCCGTTATGCAGCAGCAGTATGGGCGAAGTGGGGGGGAGCTGCGCGGCCAGCGTTTTTACCGCGTCTGAGACCTGCCAGGCTTTAAGCGTCACCAGTAAAAGGTCGCTTTGCGCCAGGAAATCAGGATCGTTCGCGGTGAGGGATTCGTTAAAGATGCTTCCGTCTTCACCAATCAGGTTTACACTGCAATAAGGCTGGGGCACGCGCAGCCAGCCCTGAACCTCATGTCCGTGCTTGCACAGTGCGGTCAGCCACAGCTGACCAAGCGCTCCGCATCCGAGCACCGTAATTTTCATTGTTCCTCCTCACCTGCAACTGCGCCAGGTGTTACAGCTTAATTATACAGCTAAGCTTCTGTTGAGTTATGCCTCGTAGCGGGTATTATGCAACGCAACAAAAGTGAAGGGAGAAGAAAAGATGCCATCTTTCGATATTGTTTCCGAAGTTGATATCCAGGAAGTTCGCAACGGCGTTGAGAACGCAACCCGCGAAGTTGAGTCACGTTTCGATTTTCGTGGCGTTGAGGCGTCGTTTGAGCTGAACGATGCAAATAAGACCATTAAGGTGCTGAGCGAGTCTGATTTCCAGGTGAATCAGCTGCTCGACATTCTGCGCGCCAAGCTGCTTAAACGCGGTATTGAAGGAACCTCACTGGACGTGCCGGAAGAGTTCGTCCACAGCGGTAAAACGTGGTTCGTTGAAGCGAAGCTGAAGCAGGGCATCGAGAGCGCGGTGCAGAAGAAGATCGTTAAGCTCATCAAAGACAGCAAGCTGAAGGTGCAGGCGCAGATCCAGGGCGAAGAAATTCGCGTCACCGGTAAATCCCGCGACGACCTGCAGTCCGTGATGGCGCTGGTGCGCGGCGGCGACCTGGGGCAACCGTTCCAGTTTAAAAACTTCCGCGATTAATATAAAAAGCCCGGTTTACCCGGGCTTTTTTTCAGGCTTTGAGCGTCTGCTCGACCTCAAAGCGATTGGTCACCTTGCTGTCAATTTTGACATAAGCGCTGCGCTCTTCGGGAACAATCAGCACCTCCGTGACCCCTTCTTTTGCTTCCAGACGCTGTTTCAGCGCATCGCTAATCTCTACGTCATCCGGGATTTCTACGCGCAGACTGCTCACGTAGCGCGGCTCTTTCATGGTGCCGGCAACCAGCAGCCAGACTGTCGCCAGCAGCGCGCCCGCGAGAAACACGGTTTGCGAATCAAACAGCCCGTCAACCCAGCCACCAAGCGAGCCGCCGATTGCCACGCCGAGGAACTGGCTGGTGGAGTAAATACCCATCGCCGTGCCTTTGTAACCGGCGGGGGACTCTTTGCTGATCAGCGACGGCAGCAGGGCTTCCATCAGGTTAAACGCCAGGAAGAACAGCTGTACCCCGGCGATCAGCTCCCAGAAGTGCGGGCCGGCACCCCAGAGCACGATCTCGGCAATCAGCAGGACCGCCACGCACCCCACGAAGACGCGCTTCATTTTGCGCTTCACTTCGGCGTAGATGATGAACGGCACGACGGAGACAAACGAAATCAACATCGTGACCAGATAGATTTTCCAGTGCTCAGCCGCCGGGAAACCCGCTGCGGCAAGCTGGCCGGGAAGGGCGACAAAGGTCGACATCAGCAGGATGTGCAGGCACATAATGCCAAAATTCAGCTTAAGCAGGCGCGGCTCGACAATCACCTTGCTGAAGCAGCCTTTAACCATCCCCGACTCACGGTTGAGGACGTGGTTTTTGCTGTCCGGCACCACCCACAGGGTTAAGGCAATGCCGAGGGTCGCCAGCACGGCAATCATCCAGAACAGGGCGTGCAGGCCGAGCGCATGGGTGATTATCGGGCCCAGCACCATCGCAATCGCAAACGTCACGCCAAAGCTGACGCCGATGAAGGCCATGGCTTTGGTGCGGTTCTGCTCGCGGGTTAAGTCTGACAGCAGCGCCATCACCGCGGCGGCAATCGCGCCGGAGCCCTGCAGGGCGCGGCCAAGAATAATCCCCCAGATGGAGTGGGAGAGGGCGGCAATGACGCTTCCGAGCACAAAGACCAGCAGCCCGCCGACAATCAGCGGCTTGCGGCCCACCCGGTCAGAGAGCAGGCCAAACGGGATCTGGAACACCGCCTGCGCCAGACCATAAATGCCAATGGCGAGGCCAATCAGCGCCTCGCTGGCCCCCTGCAGCGCCATACCGTACGTGGTCAGAACAGGCAGGACCATAAACATGCCAAGCATCCGTAGCGAGAAGACAGTCCCTAAGCCCCAGGTCGCGCGCAGCTCGCCTGGCGTCATTTTATAATCGTTCATTACCACCTCAGTTCAAAAGCAGGCCATAGTGTAGTGCGGGGAAGGGGCGGGGTAAATAAAGGGTTATTTAACAAATATTACATGCGTTATTAATGGATTTTATGAATAAAAAAGGGTGCCGAAGCACCCCTTTATTTACCTGTTGTGGCTTACCAGACGTAAGTCAGCAGGTTATGTGAATCTGGCACCATGAAGTCCACGGACATCATCACGGACAGCGAGGTGATGGCCACAATCGAGAACACAAACAGCTTGCGCGCCCAGACTTTGTCATCTTCCACTTTGTAACCGCGCAGCGCCATGCCGAGCCACCAGACGCTCACCGCAGCCGCTACCGCCAGATATTTGTATCCGGCGTAACCACCCAGAGAGAGCATCAGCGTTGCCACGGCAAAGGCGATGATGTACAGCGTGATGTGGTTCTTGGCAACGGAGATGCCCTTCACGACCGGCAGAACCGGGATGTTCGCTGCCTGATAATCCTTAAAGCGGAAAATCGCGATGGCATAGGAGTGCGGCATCTGCCACAGGCTAAAGATAGCCAGCAGGATCAGCGCACCGCTGTCGAACTCGTTCGTGACCGCGCAGTAGCCAATCACCGGCGGCGCAGCGCCGGAGAGAGAACCAATCAGCGTGCCGTAGACGGAGTGACGTTTCATATACAGGCTATAGATGCCCACATACACCACGAACCCCATCACCCCCAGCCAGCAGGCCAGCGGGTTAGCACCAAACCACAGCAGCATAAAGCCAGCAATACCCAGCAAGGTGGCGTACACCAGCGAGACGGAAGGGGCGATCAGGCCTTTCACCAGCACCCGATTTTTGGTCCTTTCCATCTTCTTGTCGATATCCATGTCGATGTAGTTGTTAAATACACAACCGGACGCAACAACCAGTGACACACCGACCAGCGTGTAGATAAAGAGGGCGTAATCAATGCTGCCCTTAGAGGCCAGCAGGAACCCTCCGATCACGGAGATCAGGTTGCCAAAGATGATGCCTGGTTTCGTTACTTGCAGGTATTGCTTAAACATACTCGCCGCTCTTAGTGAACCATCATGTTGTAGTTGAGGTTCCACATAATCCAGATGGAACCGACTACCAGGATAGCGATGATAATCACGGTAAAGATAAAGGCGGTCATGTTCCAGCCTTCATCGGACTTGGTGTTCATGTGCAGGAAGCAAACCAGATGCACCAGAATCTGAATCACCGCGGTCACCAGGATTGCACCCAGGATAACCGGCTTAGACGCAGAACCGCTCATCACCATCCAGAACGGGATCACCGTCAGGATGATCGACAGGATAAAACCTGTCATGTAGGTTTTTACGCTGCCGTGGGAAGCGCCATGATCGTTAGAATGACTCATTACATCGCCCCCATCAGATAGACAACAGAGAACACACAGATCCACACCACGTCCAGGAAGTGCCAGAACAGGCTCAGGCACAGGATACGGGTACGGTTAGTACTGGTCAGGCCGCGACGGGAGATCTGGAACATCAGTACTGCCATCCAGATCAGACCGGAGGTCACGTGCAGACCGTGGGTGCCGACCAGCGCGAAGAACGCGGACAGGAAGCCACTGCGATCCGGGCCGAAGCCTTCCATGATCAGGTGATGGAATTCATAGATTTCCATCCCGATAAATCCAGCACCAAACAACCAGGTCAACGCCAGCCAGGAGACAACCTGGCTCTTGTTGTTTTTGTACATGGCGATAGCCGCCATGCCGTAGGTGATGGAGCTGAATAACAGCAGTGCGGTTTCAACCAGAACGAACGGCAGTTCAAAGATGTCCTTGCCGGTCGGGCCGCCCGCTGTGCCGTTCACCAGAACGGCATAGGTCGCGAACAGACAGCAGAACAGAATGCAGTCGCTCATCAGGTAGATCCAGAAACCGAAGACTTTGGTCGGTCCTGTATCGTGGTGCGCATGTTCATGCGCGTGGGCAGTTGAGTGCGCCAGAGTATCAGTTGCCATTTTTCAGCCCCGCTTTAGAAATCTCGTCGAAATGCTGATTTTCCAGCTTTTCAACTTCACGGACTGGTACGTAGTAGTCCACGTCCTCGTCAAAGCTCTTCACAATCCAGCTGATTACGATGCCAGCAAAGCCAACAATCGCCATCCACCAGATGTGCCAGATCATTGCGAAACCAAATACCGTTGCGAAGGCGGCAATGACAATGCCCGCACCGCTGTTTTTCGGCATATGGATCTCTTCGTAATGAGCAGGTTGCTTGTACGCTTCACCTTTTTCTTTCATTTCCCAGAATGCGTCACGTTCATGAACCTGGGGCACGATGGCAAAGTTATAGAAAGGCGGTGGAGAAGAGGTCGCCCACTCCAGCGTACGGCCACCCCATGGGTCACCGGTCAGGTCACGGTTCTGGTCGCGGTCGCGAATAGACACGTAGAACTGAATCAGCTGAGACGCGATACCACAGGCAATCAGCACGGCACCGCCCGCTGCAACCATCAGCATTGGGTGGAATTGCGGATCAATCTGCTGGCTCAGACGACGGGTCATACCCATGAAGCCCAGCACGTACAGCGGCATAAAGGCGACGAAGAAGCCGATGATCCAGAACCAGAACGCGCGTTTACCCCATTTTTCGTTCAGCGTGAAGCCGAACGCTTTTGGCCACCAGTAGGTTACGCCAGCGAAGCAGCCGAAGACCACGCCACCGATGATAACGTTATGGAAGTGCGCAATCAGGAACAGACTGTTGTGCAGAACGAAGTCAGCACCCGGTACCGCCAGCAGTACGCCGGTCATCCCACCTACGGAGAAGGTCACGATGAAGCCGATGGTCCACAGCATTGCTGAGTGGAACACGATACGGCCCTGATACATGGTGAACAGCCAGTTGAAGATCTTCACCCCGGTCGGGATGGCGATAATCATGGTGGTAATACCGAAGAAGGCGTTTACGTTCGCGCCCGCACCCATGGTGAAGAAGTGGTGCAGCCAAACGATGAACGACAGAACGGTAATACACACGGTTGCCCACACCAGAGAGGTGTAACCAAACAGACGTTTACGCGAGAAGGTTGCCGCGATTTCGGAGAACACACCGAATACAGGCAGAACCAGGATGTAAACTTCCGGGTGACCCCATGCCCAAATCAGGTTGATGTACATCATCATGTTGCCACCCATATCGTTCGTGAAGAAATGGGTGCCCAGGTAGCGGTCCAGGGTCAGCAGCGCGATGGTAACAGTCAGAATTGGGAAGGACGCAATAATCAGGATGTTGGCGCACAGAGATGCCCAGGTAAATACCGGCATCTTGAACATGGTCATGCCAGGGGCACGCATCTTGATAATGGTCACGAAGAAGTTGATACCGGTCAGGGTCGTACCGACACCGGAGAGCTGAAGCGCCCAAATCCAGTAGTCGACGCCAACGCCCGGGCTGTACTCAATTCCTGACAGCGGTGGGTAAGCCAGCCAGCCGGTCTGCGCGAATTCGCCCACACCCAGTGACAGGTTAACCAGGATAACGCCGACAACCGTGAACCAGAAGCTCAGGTTGTTCAGGAACGGGAACGCCACGTCGCGCGCGCCGATTTGCAGCGGAACGACCACGTTCATCAGACCGATAACCAGCGGCATCGCCACGAAGAAGATCATGATAACGCCGTGGGCGGTAAAGATCTGATCGTAGTGGTGCGGTGGCAGGAAGCCGGCTTCACCCGCAGAGGCGAGTGCCTGCTGGCTACGCATCATGATCGCATCCGCAAAGCCACGAATTAACATGACGATACCGACGATGCAGTACATGATACCGAGTTTTTTGTGGTCAACCGAAGTCAGCCACTCATTCCACAGGTAGCTCCACTTACCGAAGTAAGTGATCAGGCCAACTAAGGCCGCGCCACCGATGATAATAGCAGCCACCGTAACCATGATAATCGGTTCATGGTAGGGCACTGCATCCAGTGTCAATTTTCCGAACATTTTCTTCCTCGGCCCCTTAGTGAGCGGTTTCCGCGTGGCTCATGTCCATGCCTTCCATACCTTCGTGCGCGCTGTGCTCGCCTTCTGGCTGGGTCATGTCCATGCTCTTGCCGTGATCCATAAATTTGCCAATAACGTCTTTGAACAAATCAGGCTTCACGTTAGAGAAGTACTCCACCTTGTTGTATTCGCTAGGTGCAGCCACTTTTTCGAACGCCGCCATGTCAGACATGGTGTTTGGAGACTGTTTCGCTTTTTCAACCCACTGGTCGAAAGCGGCACGGTCTGGCGTTGCAATAGCTTTGAACTTCATACCTGAGAAGCCCGGGCCGCTATAGCTGGCGGAGATACCATCGTAGGTGCCTGCTTCATTCGCGATCAGATGCAGGTTAGTTTGCATACCGGCCATCGCGTAAATCTGGCTACCCAGACGCGGGATGAAGAAGGAGTTCATTACGGAGTTGGAGGTCACTTTGAACTGAACCGGAGTGTTCGCCGGGAAGGCGATTTCATTCACGGTAGCAATGCCCTGCTCTGGATAGATGAAGAACCATTTCCAGTCCATGGAGACCACTTCAATGGTAATCGGTTTTTCATCGTGAACCAGCGGCTTGCTTGGCTCAAGTGCGTGAGTGGTTTTCCAGGTCAGTACGGCAAGGAACAGGATGATCAGGATAGGTACCGTCCAGACCACAGCTTCCACTTTGTTGGAGTGTGACCAGTTCGGGCTATACTTCGCATCTTTATTGCTCGCACGATACTTCCAGGCGAAACCAACAGCCATCAAAATGGCTGGAATAACCACAATCAACATCAGGCCAAAAGCCGTCAATATCAGTGAACGTTGTTCCAGTCCAATCTGTCCTTTGGGGTCTAGGGAAGGTGCGAATAAGTCCGAGATGTGAGATCATCGTGTTGTAACCTGAACCCAGAATGAGTAACCGGATGAGCCAGCAACTGACTTTTGCCGACAGTGAGTTTTCCAGTAAACGCCGCCAGACCCG
>NZ_JBMKHT010000022.1:0-76358 GCF_049238165.1 Enterobacter cloacae complex sp. IR5422
CAGGGCCAAAATCAGCCACGAAGAGACGATTTTGGGCTGAAAATTGGAAAATTGAGCCACAGGACGTCGATAAAGGACGGTTTGGGGCGTCATATCGGGAGCTGCGGACCACTTAATCGCAACTTCCCTAATTAACGGGAATTAATCGTCTGGATTTAAATTAAATATATCCATCGCTCTACAGAAAGGGGATGGAATATCCGATAAGTACTTTGTGCCTGCCCGACATGCACGACATTACGGGAGATGAGAATGAAAGACGCCATGGTCCGAAGACAAAAAATAAGAGTCAAGACGTTGATGCTATTGTCCATTTTCCTCACCGTGACGGTGGGCTTTACGGCAACGATCGGGTTTATGATGTGGCAATGGATGGCGCAGCAAGAGGTGCTGGCCAAAAACCATATCCGCCAGATAGCCGAGGTACACGCTTTACAGGTCAGCAAACAGCTGGATTCTGCCCTGACTGCCGCCCGGGATATGGGCAACAGCGCCCTCGCGCTGCGCGAAGCGGGCATTTCCGACCGCCAGAGCCTGAACCAGCTGCTCGTCCACTTCCTCTCGGCTCACCCGTCGTTTCTCTCCATGTCGATGGCCTTTGAGCCCAACGCGTTTGACGATAAAGATGCCGTCTTTGCCGGTCAGAGCGGTGAAGATCCTGCCGGGCGCTACGCCCGCTACGTCGACCGCGATGCCACCGGCAAACCGACATTGCACCTGCTGACGGACATCGAAACGCCCGGCAGCGGTGATTACTATCTGTTGCCGAAACAGCGGCATAAAGATGTGATCATCGAACCCTATATTTACCCCTACAACGGCGTGGACGTGATGCTCACCTCAATTGCCGCCCCCATCATGCGTGACGGTCAGTTTCTGGGCTCAGTCACCTCTGACTTCTCGCTCGCCACGCTGCAGTCCATGATTGGCGCCATTAAACCGTGGAACGGCACAGGCTACGCCCTGCTCCTGTCTGCGGGCAATAACGTGGTGTCCAGCCCGGACAAAGGTGCGGCAGGCAAGCCTTACGCGGGTCAAATTGCAGGACATGACGTCACCCGGGTAAACGATCCGCTGCTGAAAGAAGAGGTATTTATCACCTGGCAGGCGATCGCCGTCGGTAATAGCCAGACGCCGTGGAAACTCGCCATCATCACCCCGGTCAGCGAAGTGATGGCCGAAGCGCGCGCATTTTTACTGAAGGCCATCGTCATGATGGTGTTAAGCATCGTTGCGGTTAGCCTGGTGATGGCCCAGATTTTTACCCGCAAGGTTGATCGTCCGGTGGGGGGAGAACCTTCCGAGGCCGCCGGGATCGCCCTGGCCGTCGCCCGCGGGGATCTGAACAACACCATCCCGGTGCGATCCGGGGATACCCACAGCATTTTTTATGCCCTGCACACCATGCAGACGCAGCTCAAGCGCATCGTCGACAACATCAGCGAAGCCAGCCACTCCGTGCACGGCGGGACCAGCGAAATTTCGGCGGGCAACCTTGACCTCGCCTCGCGTACCGAGGAACAGGCGGCGGCGATTGTTGAAACCGCTGCCAGCATGGAAGAGATTTCGGTTACGGTGAAGAACAATGCCGACAACGCCCACAAGGCGACCACCCTGACCGATCGCGCCGCGAGCCTTGCCGGGCATGGCGAAACGCTGGTGAACGATGTGGTCGTGGTGATCGGCGAGATTGATGAGAGCGCGCGCAAGATCGGTGAGATTAACAGTATCGTCGATGGCATCGCCTTCCAGACCAATATCCTGGCGCTGAATGCTGCCGTTGAAGCGGCACGCGCGGGTGAACAGGGACGCGGTTTCGCGGTAGTCGCAGGTGAAGTACGCAACCTTGCGCAGCGAAGCGCCAACGCGGCCAAAGAGATCTCTCAGCTGATTGCCGAGTCCTCAGGCCGCGTCAGCAAAGGCGTCGAGCTGGTCAATGAAACCGGCGTAATGATGAAACAGGTGATTGAGGCGGTGTCGCACGTGCATCTGGTCATCAACGACATTGTCCAGGCGCTGGACGAGCAGAATCGGGGGATTAGCCAGGTCAGTACCGCCGTTAACCAGATGGACAGCACCACCCAGCAGAACGCCTCTCTGGTTCAGCAGATCTCTGCGGCGGCGCTCTCGCTGGACGAGCAGGCTAAATCGCTGGAGAAGACGCTGGCGTTCTTTCATTCTTAAATAAAAAGGCACCCGTCCAGCGGGTGCCTTTTCACGCGATTCGCGTTACAGACCTTTCAGCAGCTTGTCGACAAACTCAGGAACAACCGTGCTTGCCAGACCGTAGTGTTTCTCTTCAAACTCGCTGCCCACCTGGCTTGGCTCAAGATTGAGTTCAACGGTATGCGCGCCGTGCAGTCGCGCTTCGTGGACAAACCCCGCCGCCGGATAAACATGGCCGGATGTGCCGATGGCGATAAACACGTCGGCCATCGCCAGCGCGCTGTAGATCTCATCCATTCCCAGCGGCATTTCGCCGAACCAGACCACGTGCGGACGCAGGCGCGACGGGAACTGGCAGCAGTGGCACTTATCCTCCGGCAGCACGTCCTCTTTCCAGTCCAGCACCTGACCGCTCCAGGCGCAGCGAACCTTGAGCAGCTCGCCGTGCATATGGATGATGTTCTTGTTGCCGGCCCGCTCGTGAAGGTTGTCGATATTCTGCGTCACCAGCAGAAAACGATCGCCCAGCGCCTCTTCCAGCTTCGCCAGCGCCAGATGCGCGGCATTCGGCGCGACGTCAGGCTGCTGAAGCTGACGACGGCGGGCGTTGTAAAACGCCTGCACGAGATCCGGGTCGCGGGCAAAGCCTTCCGGCGTGGCGACATCCTCCACGCGGTGCTCTTCCCACAGCCCGTCCGCCGCGCGGAAGGTTCGAATTCCTGACTCGGCGGAGATCCCCGCCCCGGTCAGCACCACCACTCTGGGTTTATCCATCGCTTCTGGCATCATTCTGTCTCTGAAAAAGATCCGCTGGCGCAGACGCTCACGCAAGCGGCGTTTGTTTTTGCGAAAACGGCTGAGTCGACCCTGGCGACGCGACAGCATAGAAACCTCGTAAACTAATCGGTGAGATGAAGGAATGCGGCTCCGCGCATGCCTCCTGCGTCCCCGTGTCGCGCGCGTTCAATACGCGGCACGCGGGCAACCGGCAATAAGTGTCGGGGCAAACGCCCGGACAACCGTTCCGTAATCGCGGTAAAGTTTGAGAGCCCTCCCCCGATCACCAGCAGATCCGGGTCGACGATAGTGAGAATATTGCCCAGACACACCGCCAGCAGATCCAGATAGCGCTCGACGTGCTCACGCGCCTGCGCATCCCCTTGCTCCCACAGGGTAATGATTTGAGGGGCCTCAAGTTTCTGATGATAGAAGTGTTCGTAAAGCCATGCAAACCCGCGGCCTGACAGGTAGTTCTCAATACAGCCGTGCTGCCCGCAGCCGCAGCGGGTCAGCGGGAAATCACGGCCGACGACCTCCAGCGCATCCACCGGCAGGCGGATATGACCAAACTCGCCGGTGATGTAGCTGCGGCCGGTGATGGGCTTACCGTTGATGACGATTCCTCCGCCGACGCCGGTACCGAGGATCAGCCCCATCACCAGCGGATATTGACGGAACTCATCATCCCAAGCTTCGGAGAGCGCAAAGCAGTTGGCGTCGTTATCTAAACGCACGTCGCGTTCAAGGAGCGCGGAGAGATCGGCGCGCAGCGGTTTACCGCTGGCGGCAGGCACGTTGGCCGCGTAAAGCGTACCGTCGTCGGTTTCCGGCATGCCCGGAATACCAATGCCGACGCTGCCTTTCACGCCAACGCGTTCATCGGCCTGCGCCACCAGCGCGGCAATGGCGGTTAAAAATTCGTCGTAGCTGTCGCGCGGCGTGGGAACGCGGGTTTCCCACTGCAGTTTGAGGTCTTTATCAAACACGCCGAGCGCAATCTTGGTGCCGCCAATATCAAATCCATAATACATAACGCATTCCTCTTTCGATCTGGCGACCCGAAAGCCGCTAGATCGTGACGTAATTACTGGCCACTTAATACCCTCGCCGGATCAATTCGGCTTGCGCGACGCGCCGGATACCAGCTTGCCAGCAGACTCAGTAAAAGTGCTGTAAGCAGCACATAAAAAACATCCAGCCAGTGCAGTTCAGACGGCAGGAAGTCAATAAAATAGATATCACCCGACAGGAACTGGTGACCAATAAGCTTTTCAATCCCGTTGATAATTGGCGTCAGCTGCAGGGAAACCACCACGCCAATCACCACGCCGCACAGGCTGCCGAACAGACCCGCCAGCAAACCGTACCAGACGAAGATGGCGCGAATAAGACCGTCTTTTGCTCCGAGGGTACGCAGCACGGCGATGTCGCCGCTCTTGTCCTTGACCGCCATGACCAGCGTCGAGACGATATTAAAGCACGCGACGCCAATCACCAGCACCATCGCCAGATACATAATGGCGCGGATCATCTGGATATCACGGTACATATACCCGTAAGTGCCGATCCAGCTTTTGATGTAGACATAGTTATTGGTCACGCTGCCCGCGTCGCGCACCAGTTTGTTGGCGTTAAAGACGTCGTTCACCTTAATCGCTATGCCCGTCACGCTGTCGCCCATGTCGAGATACTGGCGTGCATCCTCCATCGGCACCATCGCAAAGCTGTGGTCAAGCTGACCGCTCAGCTGAAGAATACCGGTAACGTGCAGGCGCACGCGCTTTGGCTGCTGCAGTTTGTGATCGGCGCTGGCATTCGGGATCATGATTGACACCCAGTCGCCCTGCTTCACCTTCAGGGCATCAGCAACGCCTTTACCCATGATGATCTGCTGCTCGCCCGCCTTGAAGTTGGCCCACGCGCCGTTCTGCACGTAGTTCGGCAGCGCGCTGAGGCGCGCTTCCTGCGTCGGATTCACCCCTTTCACCTGGATGGCGCGCAGGTTTACCCCGCTCTCCACCAGCCCGGTAAAGTTAATGTAGGGCGCAGCCGCGGCGATGCCCGGCACTTTTTCAACTTTGGTGAGCGCATCGCTCCAGTTCGTCCACGGCTGGTTAACCGGTTCGATCTCCCCGTGCGGCACCACCGCCAGAATGCGGTTATTCAGCTCGCGCTCGAAACCGTTCATGGCGCTTAAGCCCACGATCAGCACCGCCACACCCAGCGCAATACCGATGGTCGAGATAACGGAGATCAGCGACACCATGCCGCCGCGACGGCGGCCACGGCTAAAACGTAAACCGATGAGTAACGATAACGGTGACGCCATTACTCTGCTCCCATCAGGGTCAGTTCCGCGTTCAGATGGCCGTCGCGCATCTCAAGCTGGCGCCCCATGCGTTTTGCCAGCTGCAGATCGTGGGTCACCACCAAAAACGCGGTGCCCTGCGAGGCGTTCAGCTCGCCCAGAAGCTGGAAAATACTGTCCGCGTTGCGCGCGTCCAGGTTACCGGTAGGCTCATCCGCCAGCACCAGACGCGGATTGTTGACCAGCGCACGGGCAATCGCCACGCGCTGACGCTCGCCGCCGGACAGCTCCGACGGACGGTGGTTTCCGCGATGGCCCAGCCCTACCGCTTTCAGCATGTCGCTGGCGCGGGCGTTAATCTCAGCCGGTTTCTTTTTGCCAATCAGCAGCGGCATCGCCACGTTTTCCAGCGCCGTGAAGTCCGGCAGCAGGTGGTGGAACTGGTAGATAAAGCCCAGCTCGCGGTTACGCAGCTCGGCCTTCGCCGCTGAGGACATTTTGCTCATCGGCTGGCCGGAGAAAATCACGTCGCCGTTGGTTGGGGTATCCAGCCCGCCCAGCAGATGTAATAAGGTACTTTTACCGGAGCCGGAGCTGCCGACAATCGCCATCATCTCGCCTTCGCCCACGCTAAAGCTCACATTGTGCAGCACGTCGGTTTGCACAGTGCCTTCCTGATAGCGTTTGGACAGGTTGTCGCATTGCAACAGGATCTTATTCATAACGTAAAGCCTCAGCGGGTTGAGTGGCGGCAGCGCGCCAGGAAGGATAAAGCGTAGAAAGCAGCGCAATGGCCATCGCGGCCAGCGCGATACCGACCACCTGCAGCGGCTCGATGGCCACCGGCAGCGCCGCGCCGTCAAGCAGCGCGCCGATGATCGGCATTAAATTGTTGAGCTGGCTGGCAAGCAGCGCACCCAGCACCGCCCCGAGCAGCGCGCCGATGATACCGGCGCTGGCCCCCTGCACCATAAACACGGCCATGATCTGCCGCGGCGTCAGCCCCTGGGTTTGCAGGATAGCGACCTCGCCTTGCTTCTCCATCACCATCAGCCCCAGCGAGGTGATGATGTTAAATGCCGCCACGGCGACGATCAGACTCAGCAGCAGCCCCATCATGTTTTTCTCCATCCGCACGGCCTGGAACAGCTCGCCTTTACGCTCGCGCCAGTCCTGCCATTTGGTGCCGTCCGGCAGTTTTTGCTGGCTGAGGGTATCGACCTTCAGCGGCGCGTCGAGCCACAGGCGCCAGCCGGTGATATTGCCGGCCGGGTAGCGCATCAGGCGTGACGCGTCCTGAATGTTAACCAGCATCTGGTAGCCATCGACTTCGCTGTTGGCGGCAAAGGTCCCAACCACGGTAAACAGGCGCTGGCTTGGCAGGCGCCCCATCGGCGTAAACTGGCTGGCTGAAGGCACCATCACGCGGAGCTGGTCGCCGCGGTTAACGCCAAGCTGGCCGGCAAGCTGCTCACCCAGAATCACATTGTATTTTCCGGCTTCCAGATCGGTCTGCTTCACGTTAACGAGATACGGCGTGAGCGGATCTTTTTGTGCCGGGTCAATACCCAGCATCACGCCGACCGCCACGCTGCGGGCGCTTTGCAGCACCACGTCGCCGGTGGTCAGTGGCGCAACGCGCGTGACGCCCTGTAACTTCGCCGCGCTTTCCGGCAGCTGCTGTGGGTTAACCGAACCGTTAGTCGATGAGAGTACGGCCTGCGGCATCAGCCCCAGGATGTTGTTTTGCAGCTCGCGCTCGAAGCCATTCATGACGGAAAGCACCGTCACCAGTGCCATCACGCCAAGCGTAATGCCAATAGTCGAAAGCCAGGAGACAAAGCGACCGAAGCGGTCCGCGGCGCGCCCACGCATGTAGCGTAAGCCTATGAAGAGTGCGACAGGTTGATACATGAAGTCCGTCTGTTTGCTGATAGCAGACCCACGAGTATATAAGCGAATCCGTTAAGCGTAAATGACTGAAACCGTAAGCTTTGGTAAGCATTTTTCCAAAAAATTCAGATAAATCAGGATACTAATATCTGAAACCGCACCTCGTAACCTCCACCTTTTCCGAAAAACCTCCTGATACAGACTGTTACCCATTACAGCCCGGTTTCGTTTAACAACAATTGCTCGTTCGTCTATGGCAATAAGGTAGTTGCGAACAATGAAGCAAAAAGCATTATGGATTAACCAGATAAAAGGGCTGTGTATCTGCCTGGTGGTTATCTACCATTCAGTTATCACGTTTTATCCGCACCTGATCGGGCTGCAACACCCGCTCTCTGGCCTTCTCGCCAAATGCTGGATCTATTTTAATCTCTATCTCGCCCCCTTCCGTATGCCGGTCTTTTTCTTTATCTCCGGCTATCTGATCCGTCGTTATATTGACGAGGTGGACTGGCGAACCAGCCTCGACAAGCGAATCTGGAGCATTGTCTGGGTTCTGGCGCTGTGGGGGATTCTGCAATGGCAGGCGCTGACCCACCTGAACGCCTGGCTGGCGCCCGATCGCGAGGTTACCACCTCGTCGAACGCGGCCTACGCCGATTCGCTCCTGGGATTTGTGCAAGGGATGCTCACCGCCAGCACCAGCCTGTGGTATCTGTATGCCCTGGTGGTCTACTTCACGTTGTGTAAACTGCTGAGCCGCTGGAAGCTGCCGATGCTGGGACTGCTGGCGCTGGCAAGCATCGCGATCAACTTCCTGCCGCTGCCGTGGTGGGGAATGAACAGCGTGGTCCGCAACATGATCTACTACAGCCTCGGGGCGTGGTATGGCGCTGAGCTGATGGCATGGATGAAAAATCTAAACCTGCGCCGCACCTGGCTGGCAACGGGCGCTTTCGCCGCCGTCTCCGTGGTGCTGTTGTTTGCTAACGTTCCGCTGCTGCTCTCCTTGCTGTCGATTGTGCTGATCATGAAGCTGTTCTACAGCGTTGAGCAGCGCTATGCCGTTCACCCTGACAACCTGCTGAACGTGATTGGCTCCAATACCATTGCGATTTATACCACCCACCGCATCCTCATTGAGGCCTTTAGCCTGTTCCTGATTGGCGAGATGAATGCCGCGTACTGGCCGCTCTGGGCTGAACTCACCTTAATTCTGGTCTACCCGTTTGCCAGCCTGCTTATCTGTACCCTGGCCGGGCTGGGGGTGCGTAAACTCTCCACCGCGCTGTTCGGGGACATTTTCTTTTCTCCGCCTTCGACGCTTACGCTCTCGCCGACCACCCGTTAATGCCCTCTCCGCCCCCTTTCGGGGGCGTATAACCCCGCCGTGCGGTTACGATTTGCTTATGTAAAACGATCGAGGATAATAAAGACATTGCGTATCAGTGATATGCCCCAATACTGTTGGTATATCCATAAGAGACTCTGACATAGCCATGCCTGAACACTATCGTTATTCCTTGCCTGTCAAAGCGGGCGACCAGCGCCAGCTGGGTGAACTCACGGGCGCAGCGTGCGCCACGCTGGTGGCGGAAATTGCTGAGCGTCATCCTGGCCCGGTGATCCTGGTTGCCCCGGATATGCAAAACGCCCTGCGCCTGCACGATGAAATTCGCCAGTTCACCGATAATCTGGTGTTCAGCCTGGCCGACTGGGAAACGCTGCCCTATGACAGCTTCTCTCCGCACCAGGAGATCATCTCCTCGCGCCTGTCGACGCTGTATCAACTCCCGACCATGCAGCGCGGCGTGCTGATTGTGCCGGTAAACACCCTGATGCAGCGCGTCTGTCCGCACAGCTATCTGCACGGTCACGCGCTGGTAATGAAAAAAGGCCAGCGCCTGTCCCGTGATGCCCTGCGGGCGCAGCTTGACGGCGCCGGGTATCGCCACGTCGATCAGGTGATGGAGCACGGGGAATATGCGACCCGCGGCGCGCTGCTCGACCTTTACCCGATGGGCAGCGACCAGCCGTATCGTCTGGACTTTTTCGATGATGAAATCGACAGCCTGCGCGTCTTCGACGCCGATACGCAGCGCACGCTAGAGGAGGTCGAGTTCATCAATTTACTGCCCGCGCATGAGTTCCCGACGGACAAAACCGCTATCGAACTGTTCCGCAGCCAGTGGCGCGATAAGTTCGAGGTGAAGCGCGACGCGGAACATATTTATCAGCAGGTCAGCAAAGGCACGCTGCCTGCCGGGATCGAATACTGGCAGCCGCTGTTCTTCAGCGAGCCGTTGCCTGCCCTGTTCAGCTACTTCCCGGCGAATACGCTGATTGTTAACACCGGGGATATCGACGCCAGCGCCAGCCGCTTTGAAAGCGAAACCCGCGCTCGCTTCGAAAACCGGGGCGTTGACCCGATGCGTCCGCTGCTGCCGCCGGAAGCGCTGTGGCTGCGTACCGACGAGCTCAACGCCGAGCTGAAGCGCTGGCCGCGCATGCAGCTGAAAACCGATTCGCTTGCCGATAAGGCCGCTAACACCAACCTCGCCTTCCGGACGCTGCCGGACCTGGCCGTCCAGGCGCAGCAGAAATCCCCGCTGGATAATCTGCGCAAGTTCCTGGAGTCCTTTACCGGCCCGGTGGTGTTCTCCGTTGAGAGTGAAGGCCGTCGCGAAGCGTTAGGTGAGCTGCTGGGACGCATTAAGGTGGCGCCGAAGCGCATCCTGCGCCTGAGCGAGGCGACCGGAAACGGCCGTTACCTGATGATTGGCGCCGCCGAGCATGGGTTCATCGACACGCTCAACAACCTGGCGCTGATTTGCGAAAGCGACCTGCTGGGCGAGCGCGTCGCGCGCCGTCGTCAGGACAGCCGTCGAACCATCAACCCGGACACGCTGATCCGCAACCTGGCCGAGCTGCATCCGGGCCAGCCGATTGTGCACCTGGAGCATGGCGTTGGGCGCTATCAGGGCATGACCACGCTCGAGGCGGGCGGCATTAAAGGTGAATACCTGATGCTGACCTACGCGAACGACGCCAAACTGTATGTCCCGGTGTCGTCCCTGCATCTGATCAGCCGCTACGCGGGCGGTGCCGAAGAGAACGCGCCGCTGCACAAGCTGGGCGGCGACGCCTGGGCGCGCGCGCGCCAGAAGGCCGCGGAAAAAGTGCGTGACGTGGCCGCCGAGCTGCTGGATATCTACGCCCAGCGCGCGGCCAAAGAGGGCTTCGCTTTTAAGCATGATAAGGAACAGTATCAGCTGTTCTGCGACAGCTTCCCGTTTGAGACCACGCCGGATCAGGCTCAGGCTATTAACGCCGTGCTGAGCGACATGTGCCAGCCGCTGGCGATGGACCGTTTAGTGTGCGGCGACGTCGGCTTCGGTAAAACCGAAGTGGCGATGCGCGCCGCCTTCCTTGCGGTGGAAAACAACAAGCAGGTGGCGGTGCTGGTGCCAACCACCCTGCTCGCTCAGCAGCATTTCGACAACTTCCGCGACCGCTTCGCCAACTGGCCGGTACGCATCGAGATGCTGTCACGTTTTCGCAGCACCAAAGAGCAGACGCAGATCCTGGAGCAGGCAAGCGAAGGCAAAATTGACATTCTGATCGGTACACACAAGCTGCTGCAAAGCGACGTGAAGTGGAAAGATTTGGGGCTGCTGATCGTCGACGAAGAGCACCGCTTCGGGGTTCGTCATAAGGAACGCATCAAAGCGATGCGCGCCGACGTCGATATCCTGACCCTGACCGCGACGCCGATCCCGCGAACCCTGAACATGGCAATGAGCGGCATGCGCGATCTGTCGATTATTGCCACGCCGCCGGCGCGCCGTCTGGCGGTAAAAACCTTCGTCCGCGAATACGATAATCTGGTGGTGCGTGAGGCCATTCTGCGTGAAGTGCTGCGCGGGGGTCAGGTCTATTACCTGTACAACGACGTGGAAAACATCCAGAAAGCGGCCGACAGGCTGGCGGAGCTGGTGCCGGAAGCGCGCATTGCTATCGGTCACGGGCAGATGCGCGAGCGCGAGCTGGAACGGGTGATGAACGACTTCCACCATCAGCGCTTTAACGTGCTGGTGTGTACCACCATCATCGAAACCGGGATCGACATTCCGACGGCGAACACCATCATCATTGAACGTGCGGATCACTTTGGCCTGGCGCAGCTTCACCAGCTGCGCGGCCGCGTCGGGCGTTCGCACCATCAGGCCTACGCCTGGCTGTTGACGCCGCACCCGAAAGCGATGACCACCGACGCGCAGAAGCGTCTGGAAGCCATCGCCTCGCTGGAAGACCTCGGCGCAGGCTTCGCGCTGGCCACGCACGATCTCGAGATCCGCGGTGCCGGTGAACTGCTGGGTGAGGACCAGAGCGGCTCGATGGAGACCATCGGCTTCTCGCTCTATATGGAGCTGCTAGAGAACGCGGTTGATGCCCTGAAGGCCGGGCGCGAGCCGTCGCTGGAAGATCTCACCAGCCAGCAGACCGAGGTCGAGTTGCGTATGCCTTCCCTGCTGCCGGATGATTTCATTCCGGACGTGAATACCCGACTGTCGTTCTACAAGCGCATCGCCAGCGCGAAGACGGAAAGCGAGCTGGAAGAGATTAAGGTTGAGCTGATCGACCGCTTTGGTCTGCTGCCCGATGCGGCGCGAAATCTGCTGGATATCGCGCGCCTGCGCCAGCAGGCGCAGAAGCTGGGCATTCGCAAGCTTGAAGGCAACGAAAAAGGCGGCGTGATTGAGTTCGCGGAGAAGAACCACGTCAACCCAATGTGGCTCATCGGTCTGCTGCAAAAACAGCCGCAGCATTTCCGTCTGGATGGCCCAACGCGTCTGAAATTTACCCAGGAGCTGACGGAGCGCAAAACCCGCATGGACTGGGTGCGTAACTTTATGCGCCAGCTGGAAGAGAACGCGATCGCCTGACCTCCCTTCCCCCGTTAGCCCAGCGCTAACGGGGGACAATTTACAAACTCTTTGCACTTCACCCGATCTTCCCGACACACCCATTCGCCATAATTATCGTTAACGCCTTATAAAACAATAACCTTATCATTTATATGGACTATGGTGATGATCTCTTCGCGTATGACTCGCTGGTTAACCCTGTTTGCGCTGGCAGCCACCGTTGCGGTTGCGCTTCCCGCTCGCGCAAATACCTGGCCCCTTCCTCCGCCCGGCAGCAAGGTGGTGGGGGAAAACCGCTTTCATGTGGTTGAAAATAATGGCGGTTCGCTGGAAGCCATTGCCAAAAAATATAACGTTGGTTTTCTGGCCCTGCTGCAGGCGAACCCTGGCGTCGACCCCTACGTCCCGCGCGCGGGCAGCGTATTGACTATCCCGTTACAGACTATCCTGCCGGACGCTCCGCGTGAGGGGATCGTCATAAATCTGGCGGAGCTGCGTCTGTACTATTACCCGCCGGGTAAAAATGAGGTGACCGTCTACCCGATTGGTATTGGTCAGCTGGGCGGCGACACCCTGACGCCGACGATGGTCACCACCGTCTCGGATAAACGCGCGAATCCAACCTGGACACCAACGGCCAATATTCGTGCACGGTATAAAGCTCAGGGCATCGATCTTCCAGCCGTGGTGCCAGCAGGCCCGGATAACCCGATGGGTCACCACGCGATCCGTCTGGCGGCCTACGGCGGCGTTTACCTGCTGCACGGAACGAATGCGGACTTTGGCATCGGCATGCGCGTCAGCTCGGGCTGCATTCGTCTGCGCGATGACGATATCAAAACGCTGTTTAACGTCGTTACGCCGGGTACCAAAGTCAATATCATCAATACGCCGATCAAGGTTTCTGAGGAGCCGGGCGGCGTGCGGCTGGTTGAAATTCATCAGCCGCTATCGAAAAACATTGGCGATGACCCGCAGACGCTGCCCATTAACCTGAATGCCGCGATGGTAAGCTTTAAAACGAATGCGAATACCAACAGCGAGGTGATGGAGCGCGCAATGGAGGCCCGCTCAGGTATGCCGACCGACGTCACCCGGCATCACGATGTCATCCAGCAATCGATGTAAATCATAAATAAAAAAACGCCCTGCTAAGCAGGGCGTTTTTTATTGCAGTGGCATAAATGAGGGTTTATGCCCGGCTTATTTGTAGATGACGGCGGTGCCGTGCAGGGTGTTAGGACCGGTCACAGAGGTGATGCGGTAAGATTTTGCACCCATCTCTTGCGCTTTTTGCGCCAGCTGATCTTCCAGTGAACCCAGGTTAGTCCCGGCAGAGGCAGAGATCGTGCCGACTTTATGCTGATCGGCTGGAGTGGACTGTACCTGTACAGCCGCAAAGCTTGCGAAAGAGAGTGAACTCAGGACAGCAGCAGCGATGAGGGTTTTTACGTTTTTCATGATGTTTACCTTTAGCAGATGAATTTGGAGGTCGTTAGCTATTTAGTTAACGATCGATAGGTAAATCATAAATGTGATCCATCTCACACGTCAACATAATTTTATAATGGTCGTTAACTTAATTTTAAAGTCGTTATTTTTCATACTCATATGATTAATTTATTTTTAAGCATTCAGCGCTGGTGGTGACTTGCGTTTATTTTTATAATGGTCATTCAACAAACCAACAGAGGACCAACGGCACATGACAACCGACGTCACGAGTTGTGTAAAGAAAAGCCGTGGCCGACCAAAAGTGTTTGACAGGGATGCAGCGCTTGATAAGGCCATGACTCTCTTCTGGCAACATGGGTATGAAGCAACCTCGCTTTCCGATCTGGTAGAAGCCACCGGCGCCAAAGCGCCGACGCTCTATGCCGAATTTACCAATAAAGAGGGGCTGTTCAGAGCGGTGCTGGACAGATACATTTCGCGCTTTGCGGCGAAACACGAAGCCCAGCTGTTTTGTGAAGAGAAAAGCGTCGAACAGGCGCTTCGGGATTACTTCACCGCCGTCGCGACCTGCTTCACCAGTAAGGACACACCTGCGGGCTGCTTTATGATTAACACCTCTGCCACCCTGGCGGCGTCCTCGAAAGAGATTGCCAATACGGTGAAATCGCGTCATGCCATGCAGGAGGAGACGCTGAGCGCCTTTCTGGCTCAGCGGCAGCAGCGCGGTGAAATCCCTGCGCAGTGCAACCCTCAGCTGCTGGCGCAATACCTGAGCTGTATTTTGCAGGGGATGTCGATCAGCGCCCGTGAAGGGGCAACGCTGGAAAAACTGCAGAATATTAGCGACACCACGCTGCGGCTGTGGCCTGAGCTACTCAAAATCTGAAGCAAAAAAAAAGCTCCTCAGCCTGAGCGCATGAGGAGCTAAATTCAGAGAACATCTTTTTTACACTTTGTTATTCAGAACCAGCTGGCCATTTCCATCGAGCGGAATTTGCGTGCCCGGGTCTTTATCCATGCGGATTTTGCCCTGCTGATCGCCAATTTTGTACGTCACGTCATAACCCAGCATTTTTTCCGACTTGTCATAGACGGTTTTGCAGCGTTGCTGAGTCGTGGTGTAGGTATCGTTATCCTGCATCGCGCCCTGCACCTGGTTACCGGCATAGCCGCCACCCAGCGCGCCGACCACGGTCGCCACATCTTTACCCCGGCCGCCGCCAAACTGGTGACCAATCACGCCACCCGCTACCGCACCCAGAACAGAACCGGCGATACGGTTTTCATCCTGCACCGGACGGCGATGCGTCACGGAGACGTTACGGCACTCCTGACGAGGCGTTTTTACCGTTTCTTTAATCGGTGTAGCAGAAACCACCTGCGCATACTGCGGGCCGCGGTCTAATACGTTGAGACTGGCAACGGCAGCCACACCTAACGCAGCCGCGACGCCAATCCCTATACCCGCCAACATTGATTTATTCACGGGACTTCCTCCTTTGTTGCTATTGGTAACAATTTTGCAATGGAGGCACGGCTTCGCCAATCAGATAAAGGATCAAAAAAGGGGCATAGCGAGGAGATATATTCTATTTAGGAGAACTCTTAAGCAGTCAAACTGTGATCTACAGCATGAAATGCTAAAAACTCCCTCCGGAGAGCCCGGAGGGAGTGAAAGATTAGTGCAGCTTCAGACGCGGACGGATCACGCGGTTGATTCTGCCCACCAGCATCATCAGCCCGGTTTTGAAGTAGCCGTGCAGTGCAATCTGGTGCATACGGTACAGGGAGATGTACACGAAGCGGGCAATGCGCCCTTCTACCATCATCGAGCCGCGCATCAGGTTGCCCATCAGGCTGCCGACGGTTGAGAAGTTTGACAGAGACACCAGAGAACCGTGGTCTTTGTAAACATAGGCCTTCATTGGCTTGCCTTTGTACTGCGCCAGAATGTTGTGCAGGACCAGGCTTGCCATCTGGTGTGCAGCCTGGGCGCGCGGCGGCACGAATCCACCTTCAGGACGGGCGCAGGAGGCACAGTCACCGATAGCAAAGATTTCAGGGTCACGCGTGGTTTGCAGCGTTGGCTCCGTGACCAGCTGATTAATGCGGTTGGTTTCCAGGCCGCCGATATCTTTCATAAAGTCAGGCGCTTTGATACCTGCCGCCCAGACCATCAGATCCGCTTTGATATACTCGCCGTCTTTGGTGTGCAGGCCGCCTTCGTCGGCGCTGGTCACCATGGTCTGCGTCAGCACCCGCACGCCCAGCTTGGTGAGTTCATTGTGCGCCGCACCGGAAATACGCGGAGGCAGCGCAGGCAGAATGCGTTCACCGGCTTCGACCAGCGTGACGTTCAGCGCTTCGTTCGTTAACCCTTTGTAACCGTAGCTGTGCAGCTGCTTCACAGCATTGTGCAGCTCAGCGGACAGCTCAACGCCCGTCGCACCGCCGCCGACAATGGCGATATTGACCTTACCGTTCGCACCCATATTGCTGGTGTACTTCAGGAACAGGTTCAGCATTTCCTGATGGAAACGACGCGCCTGGTGCGGGTTATCGAGGAAGATACAGTGCTCTTTCACGCCCGGCGTGTTGAAGTCGTTGGAGGTACTGCCCAGCGCCATGACCAGGGTGTCGTACGGCAGCTTGCGCTCAGGAACCAACAGCTCCCCTTTTTCATCACGCAGTTCTGCCAGAGTGATGGTTTTGCTTTCACGGTTGATGTCCACCACCGAGCCCAGCTGGAACTGGAAATGATGGTTGCGCGCGTGTGCCAGATAGCTGAGCGCGTCCACGCCCTCGTCCAGAGAGCCGGTCGCTACTTCGTGCAGCAGCGGTTTCCACAGGTGGCTGTGGTTACGATCCACCAGCGTGATTTTGGCTTTTTTACCGCGCCCCAGCTTCTTACCCAACTGTGTCGCCAGCTCCAGCCCGCCAGCACCACCGCCTACAATCACTATCTTTTTCAATGGCGTAGTCAACGTGACCCCCTCAAATTATTAACCAATTGTTAATTAAAAGTTATAAAAATAACCCTTAATTAACAACAGGTTACAGCACTGAAACCATTCAGGTGCATTGAGAATACCACGTCAGGCGCATTGGTCATACCAAAATTGATATGCATCAAGTTTTGATGGCTTAAAAGTAGACAATTCTGGACAAAAAGAAACCCGGTGCGCGTTCGCGACCGGGTTTCTGAAGTGGCAGGCTGTGGTTTAGCCCAGCGTTTTAAAGGCTTTGATGCGCTGCAGATGCGGGGAGATATTCTTAAACTTGTGGGTCTGTTCTTCGTCCCAGACAATTTCATAGTAATGATGCAGCAGTTCTGCAGCCCGGTGGCTGTTGAGAGCCTCATCGTTACGCGACAGGATCACCAGGCAGCGGTCACGGTTTTTCTCCCGAAAATTGCTGACGCACTTGGTCGCAATATCGACATACTCTTCCGGGCGGTCGATTTTGCCTTCCATGTTTTCGTTCGGGAAAAGGTTGGGATTGAATACCACCTGACGGATGTCGCACAGGAAGCCAATCCGCTCTGCCCAGTAGCCGCCCAGCCCCACGCCGCAAATCAACGGCCGATCGTCGACGTTGAGCTGCAACATCTTGTCCACCTCTTTGAGCAGGTGCTGCATATCATGCTTCGGATGGCGCGTGCTGTAGCTGATCAACCGGACATCCGGATCGATAAACTGCAGCTGCAGCACCTTCTCATGATTACCAGGACTGTTTGAGTCAAAACCGTGTAAATAGATGATCATCGTCTTCTCACCACGCTACGCCTTCCGGGAGGGTTTACAGGCTGGCTTTATGTGCCTGCCAGCGCTCATTCAGGTCTTCAAGCCGGGCGTTGACCGTCTTCCAGCGCGCCGAATCCATCAGCTCCTGACGGCTAAATGAACCTTTATGATACAATTGTGTAACACGCTCTGCATTGATCGGCGACAGGTTATCCAGCACGCTAACGGCACCTTTACGATTATTGCAGACCAGGATCATATCGCAACCTGCATCCAGCGACGCCTGACCGCGTTCAGCGTAGCTGCCCATAATCGCCGCCCCTTCCATCGATAGATCGTCAGAGAAAATCACGCCATTGAAGCCCAGCTCCTGACGCAGAACGGTTTTCAGCCAGTGCGGAGAGCCGCTGGCAGGACGTGGGTCAACGTCGCTGTAAATCACGTGCGCAGGCATGATGGCATCCAGCTTGTTGTCGGTGATAAGCGACCTGAACACCGACATATCTTTGGCGCGAATTTCCGCTTCCGGGCGCGGATCGCGCGGGGTCTCTTTATGCGAGTCCGCCGTTACCGCCCCGTGGCCAGGGAAGTGTTTCCCGGTGGTTTTCATCCCGGCATCGTGCATGCCGTCAATGAAGCGGGTCGCCATGGCCAGCGCAATGCGCGGATCGTCATGGTACGAGCGCTCGCCAATGGCGGCGCTGATATGCCCCACGTCCAGAACCGGGGCAAAACTGATGTCGATATCCATGGCAATCATTTCACTGGCCATCAGCCAGCCGGCCTCCTGCGCCAGTTTCCCGCCCTCTTCCGTGCCGAGCAGCGCGGCAAAAGACTGGGCCGCCGGCAGGCGGGTAAACCCTTCGCGAAAACGCTGCACGCGTCCGCCTTCCTGATCGACGGCGACCACCAGATGATTGCGCGACGCGGCGCGGATCTGGCGCACCAGCTCGCGCAGCTGCGCCGGATCGTGATAGTTGCGGGTAAACAGGATCAGGCCCCCCACCAGCGGATGCGCCAGAATTTCACGCTCCTCCGCATCCAGTTCAAACCCTTCTACATCCAACATGACTGGACCCACATCCACCTCTCTTATCCTTTCGTTTATAACTGACGCCAGGCATCGTCTGCCAGCGCAATAAAATGTTTGTCTCTTGACTGCTGATAGCGCATTTCAAACCAGCCAGCCATTAACATGACGACCCATGGCCGCCAGCGTTTGACCTGACGCCTCAGCGCGTCGGCGTCAATGTGCGCCACCTCGGCGTAGTCCCTGATAAGCCTCTGCCGCGCGTCGTCACTCTCCGTCCAGACTGCCGCCAGCTCCAGCGCCACATCGCCATCTCCGGCGTATTCCCAGTCGATGAGCCTGATGCCCTCTGCCGTATGCACAATATTTCCGGCATGAACATCCATGTGCAGCGGCGATAGCCGAATCGGCTGCGGCTCGCCTGCTTTACGCAACCGCTTGAGATGTGCCAGCCACACTGGAGTGCGTCTGTCAGGCGCGGCCTGCTGCCAGTAGCGTTCAAGCAGCGGGTATAACGTGATTCGCCATCCCAGACGTGGCTGTCGGTGCAGATGATACAGCATTGCCGCGAGCGTCGGCGTGTCCGGCAGCGCGCTTTTCACGTCACCGTCCAGATAGTCGACGGCCATCCAGCCCTCTCTGAAAAAACGGGGGGCAGGCACGAGATCTGACGGAAGGCGCCTCAGGGCGCGAAACTGACGACGGAAATGGGAGGCAGGCGCATAGGGGTCGTGATGTTGCCGCAAGACCAGGCGTCGTTCCCCCTGCGCTATAATGCAACTCGCGCCGCCAAGCCCGGAGTGGGCCTGCGGCGCGATAAGGCGGTACTGAGGAAAATAGCGCGTCAGAATCTCTTCACGCGTGCTGTCATTGTTGCGTAACCGCACCTTTACCTGACCAGATAATTTCGCCTGTCTGAACCAGCATCAGCTGCATCTGCAGGGCCGGCGTATTCACGTTACCGGTGGCGTTAGAGTACAGCACATACTGTGCGCCAACGTTACGGGCAATGCCGATCGCCTTGCTGCGTGTGCCGAGGCTATCCTGCGGCGACAGGCCCAGCTGCTGTTTGGCTACCGCGAGTTGCTGAGCCGAGACCAGCGTAAACTTACCGTTGTTTGCCAGCGCATTGCGCAGCGTTTCTGTCGCTTCACCCGCGTTCAGCGAACCGTTGGTACGGTTGTTCACGCTATCGACCAACAACACGCTGCCTGCCGTCACGCCCTGTGCCTGCAGCATTTTGCCGACCATGGGCTGCATTGCCCCATTCCAGTCGTAATGGCGCACGCGCGGCGTGGGCTGCGACGTCTGGTCCGGATGCTCAATCGGGCCAGGCTGTGACGGAATAGACGGCACAGACGGCACGGTTGGCTGCGGCTGCGTTGGCTGTGTCGGCTGTTCAGTGCCCGGTTTCGCCTCTTCCACAGGCGCTGGCTGTTCAGTTCGGGTCACACACCCCGCCAGGAACAGCGCGAAAGCTGTCACGAGCGCATAGCGGCTCAAGTTTTTAATCAAGGTTCACCCCTTAGAGATAAAGATAAAGTCTCACCTTATGCGCACCCAGATAGTTGGCGCTGCCATAGAGCGTTACCGACGATCTGGCCGGAATGGTGACGCTGCGCGGCGCCTCCAGCGGATGCATTTCAAGACCTCTTACGTCATACCAGAAAAAACGGTAGTGGATCGTCACGGGTTCATGTCTTTCATTAAAGAGCGTAGAGGAGGCAGAGGAATTGATTTCACTGATGGTCAGCACGGGTTGTTGCGCCGTGATGCCCGCGGCAAGCACGGAGGATTCCATCACCAGCGTCTGTTCATCGTTCACGGGGATCGCCGGGCGCGAGCTGCACCCCACAATCATCATCGTCAATACCAGCGCTGCAATACGCCCTTTACGCATATCAAAGACCTTTATGTGCCAGCATCGGCCCCAGAGGACGTCCACCCAGCAGATGCATGTGAATATGATAAACTTCCTGACCACCATGACGGTTGCAGTTCATGATCAGACGGTAACCGTCTTCTGCAATGCCTTCCTGTTCAGCGATTTTCGCGGCCACCGTCAGCATACGACCTAACGCCACTTCATGCTCGGTTTTTACGTCGTTTACGGTCGGAATCAGAATATTGGGAATGATAAGGACGTGCGTCGGGGCCTGAGGGGAAATATCCCGGAAAGCCGTTACCAGTTCATCCTGATAGACGATATCCGACGGGATTTCGCGACGGATAATTTTACTGAAAATCGTTTCTTCAGCCATGACCTTTTCCTTTTTTGTTTAATCTGGCGCGAGCAATTGCTGTTAACACACGCTCTGGTTGAGTGCGTGACACAATTCAAGAGTATGAGCGAGTTTCTCCTGTCCTTTCAACCTCCTCCCTCGATTTCTTTCCTGAATGTTCATCAGCTGAACGAAGAGTGACCGTTAAAGCGCGCTGCTGCATTTTTTTAAGACAGAAATAAAAAAGGCAGCCATTCGGCTGCCTTAGTCTCCCCAGGTCACAGCTTAGTTGTTGCGGATGTATTCATCCATTTCGGTTTTCAGGTTATCGGATTTCGTACCGAAAATTGCCTGTACACCAGAACCTGCAACAACCACGCCCGCTGCGCCCAGTTTTTTCAGACCCGGCTGGTCTACTTTCGCGACGTCGGCAACGCTCACACGCAGACGAGTGATACACGCGTCCAGGTTAGTGATGTTCTCTTTACCGCCGAACGCGGCAACCAGTGCCGGAGCCATTTCGCTGGTCGCGCCAGCTTTGCTGTCTTCTGTCGCATCTTCACGGCCTGGGGTTTTCAGGTCCAGTGCTTTAATCAGCACGCGGAAGATGGTGTAGTAAACAACGGCGTAGCACGCACCCACGATTGGGAACAGCCACAGTTTGCTGCTGTTACCGGACAGAACGATGAAGTCGATCAGACCGTGAGAGAAGGACGTACCGTCACGCATACCCAGCAGAATACAGATTGGGAACGCCAGACCCGCCAGAATCGCGTGGATAACGTACAGGATCGGCGCAACGAACATGAAGGAGAACTCGATCGGCTCGGTGATACCGGTCAGGAACGAGGTCAGCGCTGCGGAGATCATGATACCGCCCACTTTTGCACGGTTCTCTGGCTTAGCAGAGTGCCAGATAGCAATCGCCGCTGCTGGCAGACCGTACATTTTGAACAGGAAGCCACCAGACAGTTTACCTGCAGTTGGATCACCCGCCATGTAACGTGGGATATCGCCGTGGAATACCTGGCCTGCTGCGTTGGTGAATTCACCAATCTGCATCTGGAATGGAACGTTCCAGATGTGGTGCAGACCGAATGGCACCAGGCAACGCTCGATGAAGCCGTAGATACCAAACGCCACAACCGGGTTCTGGTAAGCAGCCCACTGAGAGAAGGTCTGGATAGCGGAGCCGATTGGTGGCCAGATGAAGGACAGGATCACGCCAGTGAAAATCGCTGCCAGACCAGAGATGATCGGAACGAAACGCTTGCCCGCGAAGAAGCCCAGGTACTCAGGCAGCTTGATGCGATAGAAGCGGTTGAACATGTACGCTGCAATCGCACCGGAAATGATACCGCCCAGAACACCGGTGTCCGCCAGGTGTTTCGCGGCGATCTCTTCTGCCGGTAAATGCAGAACCAGCGGCACAACCACAGCCATGGTTTTCACCATGATGCCGTAAGCAACCACTGCAGCCAGCGCAGATACGCCGTCGTTATTGGTGAAGCCCAGAGCCACACCGATCGCGAAGATCAGTGGCATGTTAGCAAAGACAGAACCGCCTGCTTCGGCCATCACATGGGACACTACGGCTGGCAGCCAGCTGAAGTTAGCAGAACCGACACCCAGCAGGATACCTGCGATAGGCAGTACGGATACTGGCAGCATCAGCGATTTACCGACCTTTTGCAGGTTAGCAAATGCATTCTTAAACATAATTGAGAGTGCTCCTGAGTATTTGTGCTTTTTTTACGCTTTCACGCATTGGCCCGGGGGGAGTACCGTGCCGTGGACAGGACATCTAAGCGCCCTTTATTTATTACACAGAGTAAAATAATTCCCTCTGAGTTTGTTTGACGGCTATCACGTTTCAGCTTAAGGCGGTCGAAAAACTTTCAGTTATTTACAAAAAGCATGTCCGGATGTGTCTAAAAACACCCTCACCGCCCCAAATGAGGCGGTGAACTTTACTCGTTTTATTTATTAATTACGAGCCTAAAAAAAACAGGTGTATCAGACAGATTGCAGGCGGGCGGGGTCAATATGGAACAGCGTTGAGAAGTTTTCCGTGGTCACGCGGGCCAGCTCTTCGATGCTGACGCCCTTCAGTACGGCCATGTACTCAGCCACGTCTCGCGTCATCGCCGGTTGGTTCTCTTTACCGCGATGCGGAACCGGGGCCAGATACGGAGAGTCTGTCTCCACCAGAATGCGATCGAGCGGAACATAACGCGCGGCATCCCGGAGCTGCTCAGCGTTACGGAACGTCACGATCCCGGAAAACGAAATATAAAACCCTAAATCAAGCAGTTTACCCGCCGTTTCTCTGTCTTCTGTGAAACAGTGTAGTACGCCACCGCAATCCGTCACGTTTTCTTCCCGAAGGATCGCCAGGGTATCGGCACGCGCATCGCGGGTATGCACAATGACCGGCTTGTTCAGTTCGCGGCCAATGCGGATATGATGGCGGAAGGACTCCTGCTGTCGCGGTTTCGTTTCCGGCGTGTAAAAATAGTCCAGGCCGGTCTCCCCCATCGCCACCACGCCCTCTTCTGCTGCCAGTCGGCGCAGTTCCTCAACGTCATACGCCTCGTCCTGATTCAGCGGATGCACGCCGCAGGAGAACACCACGTTGTCGCGAACGCCCACCAGCTCACGCATGGTGCGATAACCCGGCAGCGTCGTCGCCACCGCAAGGCAGAATTTCACATCGCGGGCAGCGGCTTTTTCCAGCACGTCATCCACGTTTTTATGCAGGGATTGATAATCCAGGCCATCAAGATGGCAGTGTGAGTCGACTAAAAACATAATGTCTCTCTCAGAGATGGGAAACTGGCGGTGTGACGCCGGGTTGCAGGTAATGTTCAATACGCAGTAACTGGTCGGTCAGTAAAAGCTCGCGATTAAGACCCGTCACGGTTAAAAGCTGTTCGCGGCTCTGGCAAACTTCATGAAGCATCGCGTGAAGAATCGCGCCGGAGAGGCGGTTCGCCAGCGTACTCACCAGTGGCCACGCGTCAGGGTTAGTCAGCAGCGTTGCCCCTTGCTGAATTTTAAGGGCATCCAGCAGCAACGCGGCCAGCCAGTGCAGACGCTCAACGGCACTATCGCTGTTAAGTGTCGGGAGTAAGCTTAGCCAGTCGTTGTTATTCAGCGCCGCTTCGACGGCCCGGCAGAGCGCTTCTCGCTGTGACCAGACGTCAGGTTGCAGCAAGGCCAGCGCCGCCGCGGGCGCGCCGCTACTCAGGCGCAAGGCGGACAGCGCACTTTCAGGTGACGTTGTCACCTCTCGCTCCAGCCAGCTCAGCGCCCATGATTCCTGAGGCACCGCAAGGTGATGAAGACGGCAGCGGCTGCGCAACGTCGCCAGCAATCGTCCCGGATCGCGGCACGAGAGGAAAAACCACGTTTTTTCCGGCGGCTCTTCAAGAGTCTTAAGCAGGGCGTTAGCCGCCGCCTCGGTCAGCAGGGTGGCGTCTTTGAGCAAGACGACCTTAGCGCCACCCAGACGCGCATGTTCGTACAATTTTTCACTAACTTCACGCACGGCATCAATACCCAGCGCGCTCTTGCCCTTCTCAGGCTCAAGGGTGTAGTAGTCAGGATGTGTGCCCGCCTGCATCAGCTGGCAGCCGCGGCACTTACCACAGCTTTTGTGCCCTTCCGGCTGCTGGCACATCAGAAAACGGGTGAGGGCATAAATTAGCGCCTCATCCCCCATCCCTGGCAATGCCTGAATCAGTAACGCATGATGCCCCCGCCCCGCCTGATAGCTGCCGATCAGCTGCTCAAAGTGCGGACGCAACCATGGATACCATTTCATGCCTGCTGCTCCTGTACCCACTGCGTAACGGTCTGCTGGATGTTGTGCGTGACGTCATCCAGCGACTGCGTCGCATCGATGGTACGAATAGCGCTATCCTGTGCCGCCAGCTCAAGATAGCGCGCACGGGTGCGGTTAAAGAAATCAAAGGACTCTTGTTCAATGCGGTCCAGCTCGCCGCGCGCGCGGGCGCGTTTGAGGCCCACTTCCGGCGTAACGTCCAGATAGAGGGTCAGGTCGGGGCGAAAATCACCCAGTACGGCATCGCGCAGCGTTGCCAGCATCGTCTGGTCAATACCGCGTCCCCCGCCCTGGTAGGCCTGAGTCGACAAATCGTGGCGATCGCCGATCACCCATTTACCCTCGGCCAACGCGGGTTTGATCACCGTCTCAACCAGCTGTACGCGCGCCGCGTAGAACATCAACACTTCGGCTTTGTCAGTGATAACTTCGTCGCCAACGGATTTAATATCCAGCACCAGGCTGCGCAGTTTCTCCGCAAGTTGTGTACCGCCCGGCTCGCGGGTGAAGACCATGTCGGCGACGCCAAGCGATTTCAGCGTGTCCACCACTACGTTGCGGGCAGTGGTTTTACCCGCCCCTTCGAGTCCCTCAATGACAATGTATTTACTGCGCATTTTTTTCCTTAAGTGCCTTCAGATAGTCCTGAACAGAGCGATTGTGGCTGGCAAGGTTGGTGTTAAAGGTATGCCCCCCTTTTCCATCAGCCACAAAATAGAGATACGGTGTTTTCGCCGGGTGCGCGGCGGCTTTGAGAGAAGCCTCGCTCGGCGTGGCAATCGGGCCAGGCGGTAAACCGCTAATCACGTAGGTATTATACGCCGTTGGCGTTTCCAGATCTTTTCTGGAAATCTTGCCCGTATAGTTCTCTCCCATGCCGTAGATGACGGTAGGGTCGGTTTGCAGGCGCATACCAATGCGCAGACGATTGATAAATACTGACGCCACCCGATCGCGTTCAGCAGCAACGGCGGTCTCTTTCTCGATAATCGAGGCCATGGTAACAAACTGATTTTGATCTTTATAAGGTAAACCATCCATTCGCCCTTCCCAGGCGGCATCCACGGCGGCGACCATTTTTTTGTGCGCCCGCTTCAGGATCGCCACATCGGTCGTGCCTGCGGTGTACATCCAGGTATCCGGCCAGAACCAGCCCTCTACCCACTCGGGATGCTCAAACTTGAGCACGTCGGCCACCGTCTGGTAGCTGTCGTCCTTCAGGGTATGTTTGATATACGGCGCATCGCGCAGCTGTTTGAGGTAATCGCTCAGGCGCATCCCTTCGACAAAACGCAGCGGGAACTGGGCTTCTTTACCGCTTTCCAGCAGTTGCAGCATCTCTCTGACGGTCATGCCGGGCGTAAAGCGGTAGGTACCAGCCTTGAAGTGAGCTAGGTCAGGCTCAATACGCAATAACCACTGGAACACGCGTGGACGGTTGATGATTTTATCCCCGTAAAGCTGCTCGCCCAGCGCCATCCGCCCGGTACCGGCTTTCAGGGTAAAAATCGTCTCGTCTTTAATCAAGATTTTACTGTTCGCCAGCTGGCGGACTTTCCATACTCCCGCTCCGCCAGCAATGCCCAGCGCAATAATAAGGAGAAGGACAAAACGCAACATTTTCTTCATGACTATCTGGTTTGCTCACATATCGGGGCTAAAAACTGGAACAGCTCGCGCGAAGACCAGCGCTGTTGGTCATACGCACGGACGGCGATAACAGGCATCAACGCATTGCAGATCACAACTTCATCGGCGGTATGTAGCGCGTCTTCTCCTGCGCAAACTTCGACAATGCGAAAGTCTGAACGTGCGAGCTGCTGTAAACAAAACTGGCGCATGATGCCGTTAACGCCAGCCTGCGCCAGCGAAGGCGTAAAGACGTCGCGCCCCTTACGCCAGAGTAAATTAGCCGCACAGCATTCCGTAATGCGCCCTTCACTGTCAAGGACTAGCGCCTCATCGGCGTCCGTCTGTTCAAGATGAGTACGAATAAGCACCTGTTCAAGGCGGTTAAGATGTTTTAGTCCGGCAAGCATCGGGTTTCGCCCCAGCCGCACCGGGCTCAGCGTCAACGTCACGCCCTCTTCACGCCAGCGCGCATAGTGAGCAGGATAAGCTGAAACAGAGAGAATACGTGTTGGATGCGTACAGGCGGCACCGCTGTACCCCCGCCCACCGCTGCCTCGGCTAATGATAACTTTTAAGACACCGCTGGTTTTACCTGACGCCAGCTGACGCATCTCATGTTCAAGAATTTCCCACTGCGTAAAAGGGATCAGTAACGTCTGGCAGGCGTCTTGTAAACGGCGGAGGTGTGCATCAAGCAAGCACACGTCGCCTTCCAGAATACGCGCAGTCGTAAAGCAGCCATCGCCAAACTGCGTCGCCCTGTCGCTTGCCGGCAGCGTGTCTTGCTCAAGGCCATTAATTAAAAACATGGTGGCTCCTTATGCGTGGGCGTTTAGTCTGGCAGGATGCCATGCAACCGACAAGAAGATTAGGCTTAATAAAAAAGGCCCGGCAAGCGGACCTTTTTTTATAGCTTTCGGGCCGTCAGGCTCAGACCTTTTTGAAGATCAGAGAACCATTCGTGCCGCCAAAGCCGAAGGAGTTACACAGGGTGTACTCCATACCGCTAACCTGGCGCGCTTCATGAGGAACGAAGTCCAGATCGCAACCTTCATCCGGGTTATCCAGGTTGATGGTTGGCGGAACAGCCTGATCGCGCAGCGCAAGGATAGAGTAGATGGACTCTACTGCACCCGCAGCACCCAGCAGGTGACCGGTCATAGATTTCGTGGAGCTAACCAGTACGCGGCTGGCAGACTCGCCGAAGATAGACTTCACAGCCTGCGCTTCAGCTTTGTCGCCCGCTGGCGTAGAGGTACCGTGAGCGTTAACGTAGCCAATCTGCGCTGGGGTAATACCCGCATCACGGATCGCGTTTTCCATCGCCAGCGCAGCACCCGCACCGTTCTCCGGAGGAGAGGTCATGTGATAAGCATCGCTGCTCATACCAAAGCCAACGACTTCAGCATAAATTTTCGCACCGCGTTTTTTCGCATGTTCGTACTCTTCCAGCACGAGCATACCTGCGCCGTCACCCAACACGAAACCATCGCGGTCTTTATCCCACGGACGGCTCGCCGCCTGAGGATTATCGTTACGGGTAGAAAGCGCACGCGCTGCACCAAAGCCACCGACACCCAATGGGGTACTGGCTTTTTCAGCACCGCCCGCAACCATAGCATCTGCATCGCCGTACGCAATGATACGCGCGGCCTGGCCGATGTTATGCACGCCAGACGTACACGCGGTAGCGATAGAAATGCTTGGCCCACGCAGGCCGAACATAATGGTCAGGTGACCTGCCACCATGTTAACAATCGTGGACGGAACGAAGAACGGGCTGATCTTACGCGGTCCGCCATTCATCAGCGATGTATGGTTTTCCTCGATCAGGCCAAGACCGCCAATACCGGAGCCGATAGCAGCGCCGATACGGGTTGCGTTCTCTTCCGTAATCTCAAGGCCAGAATCCTGCATGGCCTGAACGCCAGCGACAATTCCATATTGAATGAAGGCATCCATCTTGCGCTGTTCTTTGCGCGAGATGATCTCTTCACAGTTAAAATCCTTTACTAAGCCAGCAAATTTCGTTGCATAGGCGCTAGTATCGAAATGGTCGATTAGGCTGATGCCGCTCTGACCGGCAAGGAGAGCTTTCCAGGTGGACTCTACGGTATTGCCGACAGGAGACAACATGCCAAGTCCGGTCACAACTACACGACGCTTAGACACGTTTGTCCTCCAGGGAGGGATAAAAAAAGAGATTCGTGGGACTAAAAAAGATAAAACTCAGGCGGTCGAATGACCGCCTGGAGATGTTCACTTACGCCTGGTGGCCGTTGATGTAATCAATGGCAGCCTGAACGGTGGTGATTTTCTCAGCTTCTTCGTCCGGAATCTCAGTATCAAACTCTTCTTCCAGAGCCATTACCAGCTCAACGGTGTCAAGAGAATCTGCGCCCAGGTCTTCAACGAAGGAAGCGGAGTTCACAACTTCTTCCTGCTTAACGCCCAGCTGTTCGCCGATAATTTTCTTAACGCGTTCTTCGATAGTGCTCATACTCTTAAATTTCCTATCAAAACTCGCTTTCGCGATGGTTTTCGTAGTGTATAAAATGTTGAAAAATTTGCAACTAAATCCCGGCAGGTCTTACCACGATTTTACGTTATTTTGAGGCCATTTGCCCTAATAACGCAAATATTTTCGATCGTGATTAAACCATGTACATCCCGCCGTTGACGTGGAGGGTCTCACCAGTGATGTAACCCGCTTCGTCAGAGGCTAAAAATGCAACCGCACTGGCGATTTCTTTAGGGTCGCCAAGACGACCCGCCGGAACTGCCGCCAGTGTACCCGCACGCTGCTCATCGGTCAGCGCACGCGTCATGTCCGTTTCAATAAAGCCCGGAGCAACAACGTTTACAGTAATCCCGCGGGACGCGACTTCACGCGCCAGCGATTTACTGAAACCGATCAGACCTGCTTTCGCCGCAGCGTAGTTAGCCTGACCAGCATTTCCCATGGTACCAACCACAGAACCAACAGTGATAATACGACCATGACGCTTTTTCATCATAGCGCGCATTACCGCTTTTGACAGACGGAATACAGATGACAGGTTGGTTTCGATAATATCGTTCCACTCGTCATCTTTCATTCGCATCAGAAGGTTGTCGCGAGTGATCCCGGCATTATTGACCAGAATATCCACTTCACCAAACTCTGCGCGAATATTTTCCAGAACAGATTCGATAGATGCTGGTTCGGTCACATTCAGTACCAGACCTTTACCGTTCGCACCCAGATACTCGCTGATGGCCTGCGCGCCATTCTCGCTGGTTGCTGTACCAATCACCTTCGCGCCGCGCGCAACCAGTGTTTCAGCAATTGCACGCCCGATACCGCGGCTTGCGCCAGTCACCAGGGCGATTTTTCCTTCAAAACTCATGGTATTCCTCTTTTATTGCGAGAGTGCCGCTGACATCGCTTCCGGCTCGTTAATCGCCGAGGCTGTCAGGGTGTCAACAATACGTTTCGTCAGACCGGTGAGGACTTTCCCTGGGCCGACTTCATACAGATGCTCAACGCCCTGAGCGGCCATAAACTCAACGGTTTTGGTCCACTGTACCGGGCTGTAGAGCTGGCGAACCAGTGCGTCGCGGATAGCTTCCGGCGCGGTTTCGCATTTCACATCGACGTTGTTCACAACGGCAATCGTCGGTGCGTTAAACGTAATTTTTTCCAGCTCAACCGCCAGTTTCTCGGCGGCTGGCTTCATTAACGTACAGTGGGACGGCACGCTGACCGGCAGCGGCAGCGCGCGTTTCGCGCCAGCAGCTTTACAGGCAGCACCGGCACGCTCAACCGCTTCTTTATGACCAGCGATAACCACCTGGCCCGGCGAGTTGAAGTTAACCGGTGAAACCACCTGCCCTTCAGCAGATTCTTCACACGCTTTTGCAATCGCAGCATCATCCAGACCGATGATAGCAGACATGCCACCTGTGCCTTCTGGCACCGCTTCCTGCATGAATTTACCGCGCAGTTCCACCAGACGTACGGCGTCAGCAAACGCGATCACACCGGCACAGACCAGCGCTGAGTATTCACCCAGACTATGGCCCGCGAGCAGCGCTGGCGCTTTACCGCCCTGCTGCTGCCAGACACGCCACAGCGCAACGGACGCTGTCAGCAACGCTGGCTGTGTCTGCCAGGTTTTGTTCAGTTCTTCGGCCGGGCCCTGCTGGGTCAGCGCCCATAAATCATAACCCAGTGCATCAGAAGCTTCACGGAAAGTCTCTTCAATGACCGGATAGTGTGCTGCCATTTCAGACAACATCCCAACGGTTTGAGAGCCCTGCCCTGGGAACACAAAAGCAAATTGCGTCATTTTTTATTCCTTATCCTAGAAACGAACCAGCGCGGAACCCCAGGTGAACCCGCCACCGAAGGCTTCAAGCAAGACCAGCTGGCCCCGTTTGATTCGCCCGTCGCGTACCGCTTCATCAAATGCGCACGGTACTGACGCCGCAGAGGTGTTGCCGTGACGATCCAGCGTCACCACAACGTTATCCATCGACATGCCCAGCTTTTTCGCGGTCGCGCTGATGATACGCAGGTTCGCCTGATGCGGCACCAGCCAGTCGAGCGCGGAGCGCTCAAGGTTATTCGCTTCCAGCGTTTCATCAACAATGTGCGCAAGCTCAGTCACCGCCACCTTGAACACCTCGTTCCCTGCCATGGTCAGGTAAATCGAGTTGTCCGGATTAACGCGATCGGCGTTAGGCAGGGTCAAAAGCTCACCGTAGCTGCCATCAGCATGCAGATGCGTAGAGATGATACCCGGCTCTTCGGACTGCCCCAGCAGCACCGCGCCCGCACCATCACCAAAAATAATGATCGTTCCGCGATCGGTTGGATCGCAGGTACGCGCCAGCACGTCAGCACCGATCACCAGCGCATATTTGACGGCTCCGGACTTCACGTACTGATCGGCAACGCTCAGCGCATAGGTAAAACCTGCGCACGCAGCGGCAACGTCAAACGCCGGGCAACCTTTAATGCCGAGCATATTCTGCACCTGGCATGCCGCGCTTGGGAAAGCATGTGTAGCAGACGTCGTGGCCACCACGATCAAACCGATCTGTTCTTTATCAATGCCCGCCATCTCGATAGCACGCTGTGCGGCTTCGTAACCCATGGTGGACACGGTTTCGTCTGGCGCGGCGATACGACGTTCACGGATACCTGTGCGCGTGACAATCCACTCGTCAGACGTATCTACCATTTTTTCCAGATCGGCGTTGGTACGCACTTGTTTTGGCAGGTAGCTGCCGGTACCTAAAATCTTCGTATACATGTACGCTCAGTCACTTTTAGCTAATACAGATTCCAGGCGAGCGGCAATCCGCTGAGGGACTTGTCGCTGCACCGCCTGCACTGCCTGTTCAATGGCGACAGAAAATGCTCGCTGATTGGCGGCGCCATGACTCTTAATCACGATGCCGCGCAATCCTAACAGACAGGCGCCATTATACTGGTCGGGGTTGAGGTGACTGAATCGCCGCGTCAGGCTCTTTTGTAACCAACGCTTCAATAAAATCAGCCACCAGGCGCTTTTTTTGCCCTCTCCCTGTGATTTCAGCAGAGAAAGAAACATCCGCACGACCCCTTCCATGGTCTTCAACGTTACGTTTCCGGTGAAGCCATCGCAGACCAGAACATCCGTTTTACCCGTCAACAACTCATTGGCTTCGAGATAACCAATATAGTTGATGGAGGGAACCTGTTTGAGCAATTCAGCTGCTTCGCGAATGCTGTCCAGGCCTTTGGTCTCTTCTTCACCAATGTTCAGTAACGCAACACGGGGAGTATTGATCCCGACCACTTCTTCTGCCAGCACCGATCCCATTACGGCAAACTGAGCCAGCATTGTACTATCACAATCGACGTTCGCGCCCAAATCGAGCACCACCGTCTTGCCCTTCTGCTGATGCGGCAACACCGTCACCAGCGCCGGGCGCTCAATACCGTCAATCGGTTTGAGCAACAATTTCGCCAGTCCCATCAGCGCGCCGGTATTACCCGCGCTGACGCAAGCCTGGGCTCGTCCTTCTTTCACCAGCTCCAGCGCTATCCGCATCGAGCTGCCGCGGCTATTGCGAATCGCCTGCGAGGGTCGGGCATCACTGGCAATAACTGACTGCGCAGGAATAATCTGCAGACGTGAACGTTGTTCAAAGTCAGCTTTTGCAAGTAATGGCGTGATTGCGTCGGGATTGCCGACTAAAAGAAGAGTGAGTTGCGAATTAGAATTCAGTGCCTGCAATGCTGCAGGCACTGTCACGGAAGGGCCAAAATCTCCCCCCATGACATCTAACGCCAGGGTTAGACGTGTCAAGGTATCGTCGCAGCCTGGTTCGGTAAGTTCCCCGTTTGCACGGGGAGCTCCTCACTAAGCCTAATCACGCTGACGCGTGATTACTTAGTGATAACCTTGCGGCCGCGGTAGAAACCGTCAGCGGTGATGTGGTGACGCAGGTGTTTCTCACCAGAAGTCTTGTCTACAGACAGGCTGGTAACTGCAGTCAGCGCGTCATGGGAACGACGCATGCCACGTTTGGAACGGGTTGGTTTATTCTGTTGTACGGCCATGGACCTTACTCCTCAATTACTTACGCTTTAAGCTGGCTAATACGGCAAATGGGTTTGGTTTTTGCGCTTCATCAGGCAGTTCCCCAAAGACCATGTCCGCCTCGGACACTTCACAGTGTTCAGAATCATGCACCGGAACGACTGGCAAGGAGAGGATGATTTCATCTTCAACCAGAGCCAGAAGATCGATTTCACCGAATTCGTTAACCTCAATCGGCTCATACGCTTCCGGGAGTGCTTCAGCCTGTTCGTCAGAACGAACCGGACTGAAACAATACGTTGTGTGAACATGCTGTACAAACGGTTTCCCGCAACGCTGACACTCGAGCGTTACCGTCACCTTTGCATCACCGGTTAACACGGCGAGGCGCTGGTTGTCGATAGCGAACGACATGGAGCATTCTACATCACTGTCCACACTGACTACGGATTCGGCAATACGCTCAGCCTGATCGGAAGTATAGATACCTTCGTAATCGAGGCGTTTTTGAGCCGTACGTACCGGATCAAGAGTCAGGGGTAATTTTACCTTTTGCATAGGGCGCGCATATTAACTTTGTAACGTCATAGAGTCAAAGAAAAAGGCAACCAGAGCTGCCTTTTGCCAATTATTCGCACACATTGCGGCCTGTAGTTTAAAATGGCTGGCATCGATACGCTATATCTGGTGATAAAAATATGCCAAATCTCGTCCTTGCTTCCACGTCTCCCTACCGCCGAATGCTGCTGGAAAAGCTTGGGATCCCGTTTGAATGCGCTGCTCCAGACGTGGATGAGACGCCACAGCCGGGCGAGTCACCGCGCCATCTGGTGACGCGTCTTGCTAAGGAGAAGGCGCAGTCGCTGGCCGCACGCTATCCTTCGCATTTGATTATAGGCTCGGATCAGGTTTGCGTACTGGACGGCGAAATCACCGGCAAGCCGCATACAGAGGAAAATGCCTGCCAGCAGCTTCTGCGTGCGCGCGGTACTATCGTGACCTTCTATACGGGCCTCGCCCTCTATAACGCCGCGTCAGGCCATCTGCAAACGGAGTGCGAGCCGTTCGACGTACACTTCCGCCATCTCAGCGAGCAAGAGATTATGGATTATGTGCGTCGTGAGCGTCCGCTGAACTGCGCGGGGAGCTTTAAAAGTGAGGGGCTGGGGATTGCGCTGTTCGACAAGCTGGACGGTCGGGATCCGAACACCCTGGTGGGGTTACCGCTGATTGCCTTGTGTCAGATGTTACGGCGAGAAGAGTGTAATCCGCTGACGATGTGACCTTCGCCGGGTGGCGCTGCGTTTACCCGGCCTACAAAACCGTAGGCCCTTGCAAGCGCAGCGCCGCCGGGCAAAATCAGCCGCGCAGAACCTTCAGGCAGCGTTTCAACTGCTCATCCAGCGGCGCTTCAATACGGATGACTTCACCGGTATTTGGGTGGGTAAATTTCAGCGCTGCCGCATGCAGGAACAGACGCGATAGCCCCGTTCCCGCCAGCTGCTTATCAAACTCGCGGTCGCCATAGCGGTCATCAAACGCGATGGGGTGCCCTGCAAACTGCGTATGTACGCGGATCTGGTGGGTACGACCGGTCACAGGACTGCAGCGCACCAGCGTGGCAAACTCATAGCGCTCTTCAACCTTAAACCTCGTCTCAGACGGTTTCCCTTCCTGGCTGACGCGGACAATACGCTCGCCGCTTTGCAGAATGTTCTTCAGCAGCGGCGCCTGCACCACTTTTACATGGGATTGCCACTGGCCGCGCACCAGCGCCAGGTAGTCTTTCTGCATCCCTTTTTCACGCAGCTGTTCATGCAGGGAACGCAGCGCAGAACGTTTTTTCGCTACCAGCAGCACGCCAGAGGTGTCACGGTCGAGACGGTGCACCAGTTCAAGGAAACGCGCTTCCGGGCGCAGCGCGCGGAGCCCTTCAATCACACCGAAGCTCAGGCCGCTACCGCCATGGACTGCCGTTCCTGACGGTTTATTCAGCACCAGAATGTGGTCATCTTCGTAAAGGATGACATCGCTCAGGGCCGCCACTTTCTGTAGCTTCGGTGAAACGGTCTCTTCTTCACGCTCTGCCACGCGCACCGGCGGAATGCGCACTTCATCGCCCGCCTCGAGTTTGTACTCGGGCTTCACGCGTTTTTTGTTCACCCGCACTTCGCCCTTACGCAGGATGCGGTAAATCATGCTCTTTGGCACCCCTTTCAACTGGGTGCGCAAGAAGTTATCGATACGTTGCCCCGCTTCATCTTCGGCGATGGCAACCATTTTTACGGCTGGAGTCTCTGTTTTCATGGTTGGCGATTCTAAATATCGTCAGCCATTAGCGCCACTCATTTTTCTATGCTTATATTTACTTTTATCCGGCCTGCGCCCCGTTTCACGCAATCGATTTGGTGGTTATTAAACCAATCACCACCTTGAGGTGAAGAAACTGTGAGTAACCGGGTGATAATTGGTAAAAGTCATCTTGCTATAACCCGGCGAGCAGTGGAATAATGAGGTCGTTTTCCGCGTTAAATCCGGGTTTTGTAAGGATGTCGACGGAATGACCAATTTTGTCTGACCGATCATCCACGCAGCAATGGCGTAAGACGTATTGATCTTTCAGGCAGTTAGCGGGCTGCGGGTTGCAGTACTTCCCGGTATAAGGATTGTTCTCTGGAGAGTTCTACCCAGGCAATTCCCCTGATAATTGCGCTGTGTTTCCGTATGAAACACAGGCAACCGACACTCTGCGCCTCTTAAGCGAGCGACAACCGTGAGGTTGGCGACGTGAACAGACACGAGGCCATCGGTTCATACCCCGGAAAGCGTCACCTTGCCCGCAGCTTTGTCGTCAATGTAAGAATAACGAGTAAGTTACGATGAAAAGAATGTTAATCAACGCAACTCAGCAAGAAGAGTTGCGTGTCGCCCTTGTGGATGGGCAGCGCCTGTACGATCTGGATATCGAAAGTCCTGGACACGAACAGAAAAAAGCGAACATTTACAAAGGCAAAATCACCCGCATTGAACCAAGCCTTGAAGCTGCATTTGTCGATTACGGTGCTGAGCGTCATGGTTTCCTCCCTCTGAAAGAAATCGCCCGCGAATATTTCCCTGCAAACTACAACGCCCATGGCCGCCCAAACATCAAAGATGTTCTGCGTGAAGGTCAGGAAGTTATCGTTCAGATTGATAAAGAAGAGCGTGGCAACAAAGGTGCCGCACTGACAACCTTTATCAGCCTGGCGGGGAGCTATCTGGTTCTGATGCCTAACAACCCGCGTGCGGGTGGCATCTCGCGCCGTATCGAAGGTGATGACCGTACCGAGCTGAAAGAAGCGCTGGCAAGCCTTGAACTGCCTGACGGCATGGGGCTTATCGTGCGTACCGCAGGCGTCGGCAAATCCGCCGAAGCGCTGCAGTGGGACCTCAGCTTCCGTCTGAAGCACTGGGAAGCCATCCAGAAAGCAGCGGAAAGCCGCCCTGCTCCGTTCCTGATCCACCAGGAAAGCAACGTGATCGTGCGTGCCTTCCGTGACTACCTGCGTCAGGACATCGGTGAGATTCTGATCGATAACCCGAAAGTGCTTGAGCTGGCGCGCCAGCACATCGCCGCGCTGGGCCGTCCGGATTTCACCAGCAAAATTAAGCTCTACACCGGTGAAATCCCGCTGTTCAGCCACTATCAGATCGAATCCCAGATTGAGTCCGCCTTCCAGCGTGAAGTGCGTCTGCCATCCGGCGGTTCTATCGTTATCGATACCACTGAAGCGCTGACCGCTATCGACATCAACTCCGCTCGCGCAACGCGCGGTGGCGATATCGAAGAAACCGCCTTCAACACCAACCTTGAAGCCGCTGATGAAATCGCCCGCCAGCTCCGCCTGCGCGACCTGGGTGGTCTGATTGTTATCGACTTCATCGACATGACCCCTGTACGTCACCAGCGTGCGGTAGAAAACCGTCTGCGCGAAGCGGTGCGTCAGGATCGTGCGCGTATTCAGATTAGCCATATCTCACGCTTTGGCCTGCTGGAGATGTCCCGTCAGCGTCTGAGCCCATCGCTGGGTGAGTCCAGCCATCACGTCTGCCCACGCTGCTCCGGCACCGGTACCGTGCGTGATAACGAATCGCTGTCCCTCTCTATCCTGCGTCTGATTGAAGAAGAAGCGCTGAAAGAGAATACCAAAGAGGTTCACGCGATTGTGCCTGTGCCAATTGCGTCCTACCTGTTGAACGAAAAACGTGCTGCGGTCAGTGCCATTGAAGCACGTCAGGGTGGTGTTCGCTGCATCATCGTGCCAAACGATCAGATGGAAACCCCGCACTACCACGTGCTGCGTGTCCGTAAAGGTGAAGAGACGTCAACGCTCAGCTACCTGCTGCCGAAGCTGCACGAAGAAGAGATGGCCCTGCCATCTGATGACGAGCCAGCAGAGCGTAAGCTGCCAGAGCAGCCTGCGTTAGCGACCTTCATCATGCCAGAAGCCCCACCGGAAGCCGCCCTGGAAAAACCAGCGGCCAAACCTGCGGCGCAGAAACCAGAAGCGACGGCAGCGAAAGCACAGCCAGCGCAGCCGGGTCTGCTGAGCCGCTTCTTCGGCGCGCTGAAGAAGATGTTTGCCGGCGAGGAAGTTCAGCCAGAGCAGCCGAAAGAAGAGCCAAAAGCGGCCAAGCCTGAACGTCAGCAGGACCGCCGTAAGCGTCAGAACAACCGCCGCGACCGTAATGACCGTAGCGATCGTAATGAGCGCAACGAGCGTCGTGACAACCGTGATAACCGCTCTGACAATAACGAAGGCCGTGAGCAACGCGAAGACAACCGTCGCAACCGTCGCGAGAAACAGCAGCAGAATGTTGAAGATCGTGAAATTCGCCAGCAGGCGGGCGATGAGTCTGAGAAGAGCAAACAGCGTGACGACCAGCAGCCGCGCCGTGAACGCAACCGTCGTCGTAACGACGAGAAGCGTCAGGCACAGCAGGAAGTCAAAAACCTGAATCGCGAAGAGCCTGTTGAGCAGCAGGACGGCGAGCAGGAAGAACGTACTCAGGTCATGCCGCGCCGTAAGCAGCGCCAGCTTGCTCAGAAAGTCCGCTTCGCCTCTGAAGCAACCGAAGAGACAGCAAACGTTGCGGTTGAAACTCGCGAGAGCGCAACCGGTACGCAGCTGGCAAAAGTTGACCTGCCAGCGGTCGTTGATAACAATATTGAGCAAGATGAAAACGGTGAAAACCGTGATAACGCCGGTATGCCGCGCCGTTCACGTCGTTCCCCACGTCATCTGCGCGTCAGCGGCCAGCGCCGTCGTCGCTATCGTGACGAGCGGTACCCGACTCAGTCTCCAATGCCGCTGACCGTTGCCTGTGCTTCACCAGAAATGGCTTCCGGCAAAGTCTGGATCCGCTACCCGGTTGCTCGCCCGGAGCAGGTTGTTGAAGAACAGCCGGTAACGGAAGAGGTCATTGCACCTGTAGCAGCGGTAGAAGAGGTCGTGACTGAAACGGCAACCGTGGTTGAACCTCAGGTTGTTGAAACTGAAGCACCTCAGGCCGCGGACGTCGAAACCACGCATCCCGAAGTGATTGCCGCGCCGGTTGATGCCGCACCGCAGCTTATTGCTGAAGAAGATGTCGTGGTGGCTGAGGAAATCGCTGAAGAGGCTGAACCTGTAGCCGCGGTAGAAGAAGCCGCTGAAACCCTCGTCGAAACCACCGCTGAAGAGGTCGTTGAGGACGTTGAGATTCAGGTTGAACCGGTTGTTGAAGAGCCGAAAGCGCCTGAAGTGAAACCTGAGCCGGTTGTCTCTGCGCCAGCCGCTGCCCACGTGGCGACAGCACCAATGACCCGCGCCCCGGCGCCGGATTACGTGCCTGAAGCGCCGCGTCACAGCGACTGGGTTCGCCCGGCCTTCAGCTTCGAAGGTAAAGGCGCAGCCGGTGGTCATAGTGCAACGCATCAGGCGACTGCACCGGCAACGCGTCCACAGTCTGTCGAATAACGACAAACGACACTGAAGTAAAAAGCCGACCCTTGGGTCGGCTTTTTTATGGCTGCTGAACAGGCTTTCTCATCCCGGTCACCTCCGGCATGACCTGCCGCATCAACTCCAGAAATCGCCGCAAGCGTGCCGGATAATAACGGGACCAGGGATAAACCAGATGTACCGGTAGCGCCGCGGGCTGCCACTCGGGCAGCAAATGCACCAGCCGCCCTTCCCGAATATCGTCCTGTACCGTCCAGCTGGATACCACGGCCACGCCAAGGCCGGTCAGTGCCGTATTGCGTGCGACATACAGGCTGTCGGTGCTGAGCCGTGGCGTAATAGCAATCCGCGCGGTGGCGGACGAGGCATCGTGAAAAAGCTCCACGTGGCGCTGGTAGAAAGAGCTGATGGCTATCCAGGGAAACTGCTGCAAATCCTCCGGCGTATTCACCGCCGGGAAGCGGGCCAGCAGTGCCGGAGAAGCTACCACCGAGCGCGGCACCTCCGCCAGCAGTACGGATACGGTTGCCGGATCGACCTCCACGCCCACCCGAATAGCACAGTCAAGGTTGTCGCCGAGGAAATCCGCCGACCGATCGTTGAGCATCCACTCAATCGAAAGCTGCGGATAGCGTTGCAAAAATTCGGTTACGGGTTTCAGAAGCTGATCCTGACCAAACGCGTGCGGCGCCCGCACCCGCAGCACGCCTACAGGCTCATCTTCCGTCTGCCCTACCTCATCCTCCAGCGCCAGCCAGCTGTCAATCACCCGACGGGCGTGCTGATAGCAGCGCTCGCCGTCATCCGTTAGCCGCGTCGTGTGGGTGGTGCGCAACAACAGGCGCACGCCCAGCATGGTTTCAAGCGACTGCAACCGTCGGCTTACCGTGGCCTGGGTTGTTGCCAGCTGCCGCGCCGCCGCAGAGAGCGAACCCGCCTCGACAATGCGGACAAACGTCCGCATTAGCTCTACCCTGTCTATACGCTCAGCTCTTTTCATTGCATTTTCACTTATACGTTCAGCGTATAAGCGTTTTACCACCGGGCCCGCTACCGTCGCAAGGCGTACTGATAAAAAATAGCCGCACACGATGAATGAGGAACAACTTATGAACACAACAACGACTCCCCATGCTGTAAGCCGCTGGGTGATCTTTATGCTGGCTCTGGGGGCTGGCTTCAGCGTGGCATCAATCTATTACGCGCAGCCCCTGCTGCCGCTGATGGGTGCCGACCTGCATTTGAGTATTGAAGGTATGGGCCTGGTGCCAACATTAACGCAGGCAGGCTACGCGCTTGGCATCCTGTTCCTGCTTCCTCTGGGCGATCGCCACGACCGCAGGACGTTAATTTTGATCAAAAGCGCGGCGCTGGCGCTGTTTCTTCTCGGCTGTAGCCTGACCGGGCAGATCCATTCCCTGCTGCTGGCAAGCCTGCTTATCGGCATGGCCGCCACCATGGCACAGGATATCGTCCCTGCCGCGGCCATTCTTGCGCCGGAAGGCAAACAGGGAAAAACCGTAGGTACAGTAATGACCGGGCTGCTGATGGGTATCTTATTATCCAGAACCGTGAGCGGCGTGGTGGGCGAAGCGTTTGGCTGGCGCGTCATGTACCAGCTGGCAGCGGCGAGCATTGCGTTCATCGGGGTAATGATGTGGTTTGTACTTCCCCGTTTTGCCATTCACTCCACGCTGAGCTACCCCGCGCTGATGCGCTCGATGGAACACCTGTGGCGTCGCTACCCGGCGCTGCGCCGCGCGGCGCTGGCTCAGGGTTTCCTGTCGATTGCCTTTAGCGCCTTCTGGTCAACGCTTGCGGTCATGCTGCTGGAACGCTATCACCTGGGTAGTGCCGTCGCAGGTGGTTTTGGTATTGCCGGTGCCGCGGGTGCGTTAGCTGCCCCACTGGCGGGGGGGCTGGCGGACAAACTGGGGGCAGGAAAAGTCACGCAGCTTGGTGCCGTTCTTGTGACCGTCTCTTTCGCCCTGATGTTCCTGATGCCCGCGCTGGGCGTTCATGGACAGCTGATGCTGATCGCCATCTCTGCCGTCGGGTTCGACCTGGGCCTGCAGTCCAGCCTGGTCGCCCATCAGAACCTGGTGTACAGCCTTGAACCGCAGGCGCGTGGTCGTCTCAACGCCCTGCTCTTTACGGTCGTCTTTATCGGGATGGCGCTGGGGTCCGCGTTAGGCAGCAATATCTACTCGCTGGCTGGCTGGACGGGTGTGGTCGCACTGGCCACCGTCTGTGGCGTCATTGCGCTGGTCATCCGTCTGATAGAAAGCGCGCGTGTCGCCTCAGTAACGGCAGAAGTCGCATAAAAAAAATGCCCAATCCAGACGGATTGGGCAGCAAAACATGCCCAGTTTCAAGACATGTTCTAAGAGGTCAAGATGTTATTTGTTCAGCTGGAACAGAGACATGCCCTGCATATCGCTAAACGCTTTATAAGACGCCTGCAAGGCCGCCTGCTGCATGGTGTAAGAGGAAATTGCCGCATTCCAGTCAACGTCCACAAGGTCACTCATTTGCGAAGTCTGTGCGAGTGACCGGTCGTTACTCAGTGTGTTCAGTTTATCCAGTTCGTTAAGTTTGGTACCCAAATCGGCCCGTACAGTTAATACATTATCAAGCGAGTTACGCAACCCCCGGTTCGCAGCATCAATGGCTGCATTTTCCTGATCGACCTTCGCTTGATCGTCTCCGACCGGTGTGTTCAACGAGGTGATAGCATTATCCAGTATCTTGAATAAATTCTTTTCAGGTGTTCCACCACCCGGCTCCGGTGTTGCATTGCTGGTAAACGTGGCGAAAACCTCTGTGCCAGTGTGGCTGATTTGCATATTTCGTGCAGAATCCACCTGTTGGTTAACTGGGGTAGTACCACCGATATAATTGCCGCTGGTTTGGTCAAAAGCGACATTCTCCGTCTTGTACCCTGCGAAGATATATCGTCCATTACCGTCAGTGCTGTTGGCGAGGTTCATAAGCTGATCGCGTATGCCTTGCAGGTCTGTCGCCAGAGATGCCCGATCGCTGTCACTTAATGTCCCATTCCTCGCATAAACGACTTTTTCCTGAGCGCTCTGAATGGCCGTTGTAACCTGTGAAAGGACACTCTCCTCAAGCGATACTTTCTGCGTTGCAAAGGTACGCGCAAGATCGAATTGGCTATTCTGCGCCTGAGCCTGTGATAGAACAATCGCCTGCGACGCCGCGATAGGATCGTCCGACGGACGATTAACGCGCTTACCGGTGGACATTTGTTCCCCGAAATTTAGCCATTTGCTTTGGGAATCGGTGATCCCCCGCATGTTCTGGTCGTACATCATTTGGGTGCTAATACGCATTGTTCACCTCAACCTTAGCGAATATTGATAATTGCGTCGAAGAGCGTACTAGCAGTTTGTAACACCTGCGCGTTGGCAAGGTAATACTGCTGATAACGCTGCAAATTGCCATACTCTTCGTCGAGGTTTACCCCTGAGATGGACTGCTGTTGTTTGGTTAACTGTGTTTCCACATTCGCTTTCGTCTGGCTGCTCACCTTCAGTGACGCCGTTGAGCTACCGACTGTACTGACGAGAGAGGCATACGCATCGTTAAAGGTTTTATTCCCACCCACAACTTTCGCGTTTTGAAGATCAAGCAGTTTCTGGCCATTACGGTTATCACTTTCGCCGCCGTTCTGCACTGACGCCATCGCCAGTTTGGACTCGTCGCTGATCGCCAGATCCATGTTCATGATGACGTCGGAAACCGGCTTCACGGTAAAGCTGTCTTTGGTATTTGCCGTGCCGCTCACGTTGACGTTAAGACCATCAAACGACAGGTTGCCGCTGGCATCCGGGCTCATCGTAAAGCTGGTTTTGTCTGATGTACGGGTGATCGTCCAGTCAGTGCCGTTGAACTGCAGCTTATAGTCTGTCGCCTGGACCTGTTTGCTGTCGGTCACAGAGGCCGTAACAACCGCCGATCCGCCGTTCTTGCTGTTGGACAGCACCGCCGGAGAACCAAAGTTGAACAGCTTACCGCCCGCATCACCGTTAGCGTCAAAGCCGGCTTCATGCTGCGTGTTCATCGAATCGGCAAAGGCCAGCGCCATCTGGTTCAGGGTGTTACGAGCTTTATCCAGATCTTCCGTGCGGAAGGTCAGTAAACCGCCCAAAGAACCGGTGGTGATCATCTTTTCCGGGATCTCTACGTTCCCGGCCACGTCATCGACATAGGCCACGGTGGTACGGGACGGATCGGCGCTGGACTTCACGGCCGCCAGCTGGTTAGCTTTGCTGCCCTGCACCAGGCTGTAACCGTTGCCGAAAGAGATGTTATACGTGCCGCTATCCTGAACAGACACTTCCACGCCGACGATTTTGTTCAGCTCAGTGACGAGCTGATCGCGCTGGTCAAGCAGATCGTTAGGCGATGCGCCCGCACCGACGCCGGTCAGACGGGAAATCTGATCGTTCAGATTGGCAATCTGTTTGGCATAGTTGTTGATCTGAGAAACGCTGGTTGAAATCGCGGTGTTCACCTGCGTATCCTGGTCACGAAGATACTGATCGTTGGTTTTGAACTGATTGACCAGACCGCCCGCTTTACCCAGCACCGTCTGACGCGCCGCCGGATCTTCCGCGTTGCTCACCAGGGTTTGCAGGCTTTTGAAGAAGTCCTGCAGCGTGGTGGAGAGCGAGTTGGTGGTATCGGAGAGCACATCGTCGATTTTTGACATCTGCTGATAGCGCGTCGTCAGGCCGCTGCTCTGCGTCTGTGCGGCGCGCAGCTGATTGGTGATGAAGGCGTCATACTCACGCTGGACACCGGAGACATACACCCCGTTACCCACCCAGCCACCGCCGGTCAGCGTGCTGTTAGATGCGCCCAGCACCGTGGTCTGGCGGGTATAGCCTGCCACGTTATAGCTTGAAATATTATTACTGACGGTATTGAGTGCCGACTGCGCAGCACTGAGGCCACTCATGGCGCTGTTAATCAAACTGGACATGGGGGTTCCTTTTATACGTTCAGACACGAGTCCTGATGAAGGTTATCGGCAACCTCCACCGGGACTTGAGAACTTTCAGAACAGATTTTCAATATCTGTGCTATAGGCTTTGCTGACCTTCTCGCCCATGGATTTCAGCTGCTGGATCATGCTGGTGAGCTTGCGCGCATAGTTCGGGTCGGTCGCGTAGCCCGCGTTTTGCAGCGCCTGAGCGCCCTGCTCCGCCGTCGCCGCCTGCGTCACGGCGGTATAGCGCGGATTTCGGCTCAGCAGGCCAACATAATCGGACAAGGCTTCCAGATACGAGCTGTAGACGCGGAATTTGGCTTTCACCTTCACCGCCGCACCGTTCTCGTATTCGGTGGTTGTGATCTCCGTGGTTGGCCCCTTCCAGCTGGAGGTGGCCTTCACGCCGAAGATGTTGAAGCTCGGCTCGCCGTTTTCCTTGCGGATCTGGCGCTGACCCCAGCCCGACTCCAGCGCGGCCTGCGCCAGAATCAGGTGATGCGGCACGCCGCTCTGTTCGCTGGCAAGGCGCGCAGGCAGAGAAAGCTGCGCCAGGAAGTCTTTGCTGTCACCGGAGAGCGGCTCATCGCCGCTGCCCGTGGCTTTCGGCATGGCTTTACGCACCATTTGCGTCAGAGCCTGGTTCTGATAGCTGGTCACCGTTTCCAGGTCGAACTTCATCGGTACCTGCTGCGGCTGATCCTGAGGCTGAATGCCCTGTGCGGCTTCGGTCTGCTTGACAATCATGTCAGCCAGACCAAGGCCTTTCCCGGCTGTCATCTGCTGCGCAATCTGCTGGTCATACATGCTGGTGTAGAGACGCGTTGAATCACTGCTGAACATCCCGTCTTTCGGCAGGGTTTCACGCATGCTCTTCAGCATCATCTGTACAAACATTCCTTCCACCTGGCGGGCGACCGGGCGGATATTCGCCGCCGGGTCTTTACCTGCTTTGGTTTTCAGTTCGTTGAGCGACTGGGCGTCCCAGGCTGCACTGGTCAACAATTTGCTATCGGTCAGCATTAAATGATTTCCAGTTTGGCGCGCAGGCAGCCCGCGCTTTGCATGGATTGCAGAATGGACATCAGATCCATCGGCGTTGCGCCCAGGGCGTTCAGGGCGCGCACCACGCTGTTCAGGTTGGCGCTTGATCGCACGCTCTGTAAAGACCCACCGCTCTGACGTAAATCAATCTGCGTTTGCGGGGTTACCACCGTCTGACCACCGCCAAACGGCGTGTCCGGCTGGCTGACGTTAGCGGAGCGGTTCACCGTCACCGACAGGTTCCCCTGCGCCACGGCACAGCTGTCGAGCGACACTTCCCGGTTCATCACCACCGAGCCGGTACGGGAGTTGATGATCACCTTCGCATCCTGGACCGGAACGTTCACTTCCATATTCTGGATATCGGCCAGCATGCGCACCTGATTGCTGCTGCCGGTGGAGGTACGGATCTGCACGGTGCGCGCATCGAGTGCCGTGGCATTACCGTAGCCGCGGCTGCGGTTGATGGTATCGGCAATCTGCTGCGCCATCGTGAAGTCTTCATTATTGAGCTGCAGGTTGATGGTGTTGCCCGCGCCAAACTGGGTCGGCAGTTCACGCTCAATGATCGCCCCGTTGGTAATCCGTCCGCCGTTGAGCTGGTTCACCTGCACGCTGCTTCCGCCTGCGGATGCACCCGCACCGCCGACCAGAATGTTCCCCTGCGCCAGCGCATAAACCTGGCTGTCGACGCCTTTCAGCGGAGTCATCAGCAGCGTACCGCCGCGCAGGCTTTTGGCGTTACCCATTGAGGAGACTACCACGTCAATGGTCTGTCCCTGACGCGCAAACGCCGGGTAGGACGCGGTGACCATTACTGCCGCCACGTTTTTCAGCTGCATGTTAGTTCCCGCCGGCACGGTAATGCCGAGCTGGGAAAGCATGTTGTTCAGACTTTGGGTGGTAAAGGGGGTCTGGGTCGTCTGGTCACCGGTACCGTCCAGCCCCACCACCAGGCCATAGCCAATCAGCGAGTTTTCACGCACGCCCTGAACGCTGGTGAGATCGCGAATACGGTCAGCCTGGGCAAACGTTGCCACCAGCGCGAGCGCCACGGCGAAGATCGATTTAAACATGGGTCACCTCGCTTACATCGGCGATAAGTTAAGGAAGAAGCGCTGCAGCCAACCCATATTCTGCGCTTCATTAATGTAGCCGTTACCGACGTACTCAATGCGCGCATCCGCCACCTGGGTGGACGGAACGGTGTTGGTGCCGCTGATGGTGCGAGGGTTAACCACGCCCGAGAAGCGAATGAATTCAGTGCCCTGGTTGATGGCGATCTGTTTTTCACCCACCACGTGTAAGTTGCCGTTAACCAGTACCTGGTCAACCGTGACCGTCAGCGTGCCGCTGAAGGTGTTGCTGGCGTTCGCGCCACCTTTACCGTTAAAGGTGTTGCCGCCAGAGGCATCGACATCAGCACGCGCGTTGCCGAACAGTCCCTGCAGGTAGCGCGGAACGGTATCGAAGCCAAAATTCGTTTTGCCATCGCGGCTGGCGTTCGCCGACGAGCTCTTGCTCGCGCTGACGTTTTCCTGCAGCACAATGGTCAATGTATCGCCGACGTTACGCGGGCGGCGATCTTCAAACAGCGGCTGATAGCCGTAATTAATCGGCTGCGCGGTCTGGAAAATGGAGCCGTTGACTACTGGCGCAGGGCCAGGAACGGGTTGGGCAGTCGTCGCACCCTGGACCAAAGGTTTAGACGGGATCCAGGCACACCCGCTGAGGGTGACGGCCAGAACAGTCAGTATCGGATAACGAAACGCCGCGTTTTTTTGCATTGCCTTCATCTTCGAAAACAGGGAGCCGGCGCGGCGTTTACCGCACCGGACTACACCTTAGAGTTGCGTCAGTTTCTGCAGCATCTGGTCGGTCGTCGACACTGCTTTACTGTTAATTTCATACGCGCGCTGAACCTGGATCATATTCACCAGCTCTTCCGCCACGTTCACGTTGGAGGTTTCAACATAGCCCTGATACAGCAGGCCCGCGCCGTTCAGGCCCGGGGTGCTCTCATTTGGCGTACCGGAGGATTGCGTCTCGGTGTAGAGGTTCTCACCAATGCTTTCCAGACCGGTATCGTTCATGAAGGTGGTCAGGTTGAGCTGCCCAACCTGAACCGGCGCAGCCTGCCCCTGCTGGGTTACGCTGACCACACCGTCACGTCCGATAGTAATGCTCAGGGCGTTCGCCGGGATGGTAATCGCAGGCTGAACCTGGAAACCGCCCGCCGTCACCAGCTGGCCGTTCTGATCGACCTGGAACGAGCCGTCGCGGGTGTAGGCAGAAGTCCCATCAGGCAGTTGCACCTGGAAGAAGCCCTGGCCTTTGATCGCCACGTCTTTGCTGTTGTTGGTCTGAGACAGGTTGCCCTGGCTGTGCAGACGCTCGGTCGCCACCGGACGAACACCGGTACCGATCTGCAGGCCCGATGGCAGCGTCGTCTGTTCAGAAGACTGCGCGCCCGGCTGGCGGATGGTTTGATAAAGCAAATCTTCGAAAACGGCGCGCTGACGCTTGAAACCATTGGTGCTCACGTTTGCCAGGTTGTTGGCAATCACGTCCATATTGGTTTGCTGGGCGTCCAGGCCAGTTTTCGCGATCCATAAAGAACTGATCATAAGGAATCCTGTTAGCTCATAGCCAGAAGTTGGTTAGCCTTGCCCGCGTTTTCATCGACGCTGCTGATGATCTTCATCTGCATTTCAAAACGACGGGCGCTGGCGATCATGTCGGTCATGGCTTCGACCGGCTTGACGTTACTGCCTTCCAGAACACCGGACATCACGCGGATGCTCGGATCGGCCTGTAAGGTGGCACCCCGCGTCGCCTGCGCCGCCTGGGTCAGACGGAACATGCCGTCGTCGCCACGCTGCACCTCTTTGCCTTCCGCCTTAACCAGCTTCAGACGACCGACGGGCGCAACGGTATTGGCCGGGTCGCCCGGGTTGAGCGCCGAAATGGTGCCGTCCGCAGCGATAGTCAGCTCAGAGCCTTCCGGTACGGTCAGCGGACCCGCTTCCCCCATCACCGGATGCCCCTGAATCGTCAGCTGGCCCGTCGCGCTCACCTGGATGTTCCCGTTACGGGTATAGCCTTCGCTACCGTCCGCCGTTTGCACCGCCAGCCAGCCGTCCTGCTGCAGAGCCACGTCCAGCGGGCGTGAGGTGTAATCCATCTGCCCTGGCGTCATATCGGCGCCAGGGGTTGATGCGGTCACCAGCGTACGGGTCGGCAGGGAAAGTCCTTCTACCGGCACCGCGCGCAGCGCATTAAGCTGCGCGCGAAAGCCCGGCGTGGAGGCGTTTGCCAGGTTGCTGGCGGTAACGGCCTGCTGATTGAGCGTCTGACTTGCCGCGCCCATCGCGGTATATATTGCGTGATCCATTGCGCTTTCCTGTTAGCCGCTTAACGCAGGTTAACCAGCGTGTTGAGGATCTGATCCTGAGTTTTGATGGTCTGCGCGTTCGACTGATAGTTACGCTGCGCGACGATCATGTTCACCAGCTCTTTACTCAGATCGACGTTAGAGGCTTCCAGCGCACCGTTGGTCAGCGTGCCGAAGTTACCGCTTCCGGCAGTACCCAGCAGCGCCACGCCGGAGGACTGGGTGGCAGACCAGACGTTGTCGCCTTCCGATTTCAGACCTTCGTTGTTGGCGAAGTTTGCCAGCACGATCTGGCCCAGAACCTGGGTCTGTTCATTGGAATAGTTACCGACCACAGTGCCGTCGTCATTGATTTGGTAGCTCACCAGGTCGCCTGGTTTAAAACCATTCTGGCTGGTCGCGACGATATTGTTCGCACCGGTGTTCTGCTGCATGGAGTTAGCAAAACTCATGGCGAAGGTCGCTGGCGTCGCACCTGGGATGGTCGCGGTAGTGATGTTGATATTTCCACCACCGGTCAGCGTACCGTTATTATCGAAGGTCAGCGTGGTGGCCAGTGCCGCCGTGCTGCCTGCGACGCTACCGTCCTGGGCATACACTTTCCAGGAGTTAGCCGGGGTCGCATCTTTGACATAAAACAGGTTCATGTTGTGCGCATTACCCTGGCTATCAAAGACGGTCACCGTACCTTTTTTGTTGTACGTGTCCGGGTTAGCCGGATCAAAGGCGGTGGTCGGCGCGGTATCGGTGGAATTCAGGTTAATCTGCTGGGAAGCCGTGGTGGTGGACTTCGCGGCCATCAACGTGGTTGGGATATTAATGACCTGTGGGTTCGCCCCGGTCTGAACCGTTGATGGCGTCCCGGCAACCGGATACCCCGTTAACTGCATCCCCTGCATGTTCACCAGGTTACGGTTTTCATCCAGCTTGAACTGGCCGTTACGGCTGTAGAACACAGAGCCGTTGGAGTCGACCATACGGAAGAAACCGTTCTGGCTGATGGCAACGTCCAGGCCACGACCGGTGTTGGTGGTGGTGCCGTCGCTAAAGTCCTGCGTGATGCCCGCAACTTTCACGCCCAGGCCGACTTTGGAACCGGCAAACATGTCTGCAAAGGAAGCAGAACCGGATTTAAAACCATAGGTCGCGGAGTTGGCGATGTTGTTGCCAATGACGTCCAGGTTGGTGGCCGCAGCATTCAGGCCGCTGACCGCTTGAGAAAAGGCCATGACTTACTCCTGATAAGTGTTAAGGCTTAGATAATCTGCCGAACTTCGTCGAGTGTGGTGGAACCAGAGGTTCCCAAATCCAGTTTGTTGCCGTCGCTTCCTTTAATCACGCCCTGGACCAGCGCGAACTGCAGCGGCTGCGCCACCAGCTGGGTCGTCCCGTTGCTGGCGCTGATCGCGACTTTGTAAGCACCGTTTGGTGCTTTCGTGCCGTCGGTCAGGCTGCCATCCCACGTAAAGGTGTGAACGCCCGCCTTCAGCTCGCCGATGTCGATGGTGCGAACCACGGCGCCGGTTGAGTCGGTGATCGTCGCCGTCACTTTGTCAGCCGCCTGCTGCAATTCAACGCCGAACGGCGTAGTGGTGGTGGTCGATGTACCGTCGGTAGTGCTGGTGCCTGCCAGAATCGTGGTTCCCGGGATCATCACCCCGTGGCCAATCAGGCTTGCCGCCTGCAGAGACTGGGCGCTATTAATCTGTCCAGAGACGGAACCAAGGGTGGTGTTGAGTTTCTCAATGCCGCTAACGGTGCTGATCTGCGCAAGCTGCGTGGTCAGTTCGTTGTTCTGCATCGGGTTAGTGGGATCCTGGTTCTTAAGCTGCGCCACCAGCAGCGTCAGAAAGCTGCCCTGAAGATCGGCGGCGTTACTTCCCGTCAGGGAGTTAGAACCCGTCGTACTCTTTGTGTTGTTAACACCCGAGTTCGTCGGATCATTCACATTTACGGCGATGGACATGCATGTCTCCTTTACTGGCCGAGAGTGAGTGTTTTGAGCATCATGCTCTTCACGGTATTAAGCACTTCGACGTTGGCCTGGTAGCTACGGGAAGCCGACATGGAGTTCACCATCTCACCCACCACATCCACGTTTGGCATCTTCACGTATCCGCTGGCATCCGCCAGTGGGTTACCCGGCTCATACACCAGCCTGTCCGGGGCCTGGCTCTCCACCACATCCGAGACCTTCACGCCGCCCGTCGCCGCGCCTGGCGCAGCATCGACCTGAAAGACAACCTGTTTGGCACGATAAGGCTGGCCGTCGGGTCCGGTGACGCTGTCGGCGTTCGCGAGGTTACTGGCGGCCACGTTCAGGCGCTTGGACTGTGCGGTTAACGCCGAACCGGCGATATCAAAAATATTCAGCAAGGCCATCTATCAATTCCCCCCCTGCAGGACGTTCATCATGCCTTTGATTTGTCCGCCGAGTACGGTCAGGCCCGTCTGGTATTTCAGGCTGTTGTCGGCAAACTGGGTACGCTCCCGGTCCATATCCACGGTGTTACCGTCGAGTGAGGGCTGATCGGGAATGCGATAAAGTAAATCGGTCGCTGGCGCGGTCATCGCCTGAGCAGGAATATGGCGAGAGGATGTCATGGCAAGTGCAACACCCGTTCCTTCGGCACGTCCACGCTCCATCACCTTTTTGAGTTCACTGGAAAAATCAATATCGCGCGCCTGATACCCCGGGGTATCGGCGTTAGCGATATTGGCGGCTAAAATCTCCTGCCGCTGGGCGCGTAAGTTGAGCGCTTCCTGCTGAAAACGTAACGCGGCGTCGAGTTTATCGAGCATGTCTCCTCCGCTGATGGCAAAATTTCAGTTCACAGCTTAAATCTCACCCGGTCTCCCCTATCGACGGAATAAGCGCAAAATGCGTCGCTATTTATTCCGTTGATGCAAAACCACTGCAGGTAGAATTCGTTCAACTCTGGAAACGGTGGAACTTGCGATGCAAACGTTAAAACGTGGTCTGGTGGCGGCTCTCTTGCTGTTAAGCCCTCTGGCGCAGGCTGAAGGGATACAGGATCGGCTAACGGCTTTTTTTGCTGAAAAACTGGCAGGCTTTAGCGATGACGTGGCCGTTACCGTGCGCACGCCACCGAATCTGTACCCGACGTGCGACCAGCCGTCCTTCAGCGTGGTAGGGTTCACAAAGCTCTGGGGGAATGTGAACGTGCTGGCACGCTGCGCCAACGAAAAACGCTATTTACAGGTTGCCGTTCAGGCGACGGGCAATTATGTTGTCGCCGCCGTGCCCATTGCGCGCGGCAGCGTACTGCAGACAAACAGCGTGACCTTGAAGCGCGGCCGTCTGGATCAGCTGCCGCCACGCACCATGCTGGATATCAACCAGGCACAGGATGCCGTCAGCCTGCGCGACGTCGCGCCAGGCCAGCCGATACAGATCTCCATGCTGCGTCAGGCATGGCGGGTAAAAGCAGGCCAACAGGTGATGGTGGTGGCCAACGGAGATGGCTTTAGCATCAACAGTGAAGGGAAAGCGTTGAACAATGCCGCTGTGGCGCAAAACGCCCGCGTCAGAATGTCCTCAGGCCAGGTGGTGAGCGGAACCGTCGATGCTGATGGGAATATTCTGATTAACCTATAATCTTTTTAAAGATTTCGCGGCGCGTGCCGATAAATATTCCACTAATGATGATGTCAGGCGCAAACGCCGCGACCCCTCGATGAGGACAACACTATGAGCATTGATCGTACATCAGCCCTGAAGCCGGTAAGCGCTGTACAACCTCGCGAAACGAATGACGCAACGGCGCAGAAAACGCGTCTGGAGAAACCGTCAACGTCCAACAGCACCAGCGTGACCCTGAGCGACGCGCAGGCAAAACTGATGCAGCCGGGCAGCAACGATATCAATATGGAACGTGTTGAAGCGCTGAAAACGGCTATTCGTAACGGTGAGCTGAAAATGGATACCAGCAAGATCGCTGACGCCCTGATTCAGGAAGCACAGAGTTTCTTACAGAGTAACTAACCGTATGAGTCGACTGTCAGAAATACTGGATCAAATGACGGTTGTCCTGAACGACCTGAAAACGGTAATGGACGCTGAACAGCAGCATCTCTCTTCCGGTCACATCAACGGCAGCGCGCTGCAGCGTATTACTGAAGACAAAAGTTCGCTTCTGGCAACGCTGGATTATCTGGAACAACAGCGACGCGCTGAGCAAGATCCTAAGCGCAGCGCCAATGACGATATTATTGAGCGCTGGCAGACCATTACCGAAAAAACTCAGCACCTGCGCGATCTTAACCAGCATAACGGCTGGCTACTGGAAGGGCAGATTGAGCGTAATCAGCAGGCGCTTGAGGTGTTGAAACCGCATAAAGAAACCGGTCTGTACGGTGCGGATGGTCAGACGGCGACGGCGCGTATTGCAGGTGTGAAAAAGATTTCGATTTGACGCATAAGCGACTCATCATGCAGTGGGGAGCACCATGAGGTGAACTCCCCTTTTGGCGTTTATGCCGTCCGGCGGGCAAACTCTTTGACTTTGAAACCCAGCACCGCGAGCGTGGCAAAGTACGCCACCACACCAACGCACACCACGGCCATCAGGCGCATCAGACGATAAGGCATCGTGCCCAGGGACCACTCCGGCATCACGTGCATCATGCCAAGCAGCGCGGCAGACATCACCAGTACCGCAACGATCAGACGCATCAGGAAACTGCCCCAACCCGGCTGCGGCGTGAAAATATCCTGCTTGCGCAGCTGCCAGTACAGCAGCCCGGCATTCAGACAGGCCGCCAGACCAATCGATAATGACAGGCCGGCATGTTTCAGCGGACCAATAAACGCCAGGTTCATCAGCTGCGTCATAATCAGCGTCACGATGGCAATTTTTACCGGCGTTTTAATGTCCTGACGCGAGTAAAAGCCCGGCGCCAGCACTTTCACCACGATCAGCCCCATCAGTCCCACCGAGTAGGCAATCAGCGCGCGCTGGGTCATGGCGGCATCGAAGGCAGTGAATTTCCCGTACTGGAAGAGCGACACCGTCAGCGGTTTGGCCAGAATACCCAGCGCCACCGCACTTGGCAGGGCCAGCAGGAAGCAGAGACGCAGGCCCCAGTCCATCAGGCGGCAATACTCATCATGATTGCCGCTGGCAAAACTTTTCGACAGCGACGGCAGCAGGATGGTCCCCAGCGCCACGCCCAGCACCCCGGACGGAAACTCCATCAGGCGGTCGGCGTAGTACATCCAGGAAACCGAGCCGGACACCAGGAACGAGGCAAAGATGGTGTTGATAATCAGCGAGATCTGGCTGACGGAGACGCCGAGAATGGCGGGCCCCATCTGCTTGATGACGCGCATCGCCCCGGCATCTTTGAGGTTGATGCGCGGCAGCACCAGCATGCCGATTTTTTTCAGGTGCGGCAGCTGATACGCCAGTTGCAGCACGCCGCCGACGGTGACCGCCCAGGCCAGCGCCAGCACCGGCGGGTTGAAGTGCGGGGCGGCGAACAGGGCAAAGCCGATCATGCTGACGTTAAGAAACGTCGGCGCAAACGCCGGTACAGAGAAGCGGTTCCAGGTATTGAGGATCGCCCCCACCAGCGAGGCCAGCGAGATCAGCAGAATATAGGGGAAAGTAATGCGCAACAGCTGCGAGGTCAGGGCAAACTTGTCGGCCGTATCGGCAAAGCCGGGCGCGGTCACCATAATCACCCAGGGCGCGGCCAGCATCCCGAGGACGGTCACCACCGCCAGCGCCAGCGTCAGCAGGCCGGAGACATAAGACACAAAGACGCGCGTGGCGTCCTCGCCCTGCTTGCTTTTATATTCTGCCAGGATCGGGACGAATGCCTGAGAAAACGCCCCTTCCGCAAAAATACGACGCAGCAGGTTCGGTAATTTGAACGCGACGAAAAAGGCGTCCGTGGCCATCCCTGCACCAAATACCCTTGCCACAATGGCGTCGCGCGCAAAACCCAGCACGCGGGAAAACATGGTCATCGAGCTGACGGCCGCCAGCGATTTTAATAAGTTCATTAACGTGAATTTCCAGAACCATACGGATTTCCAGGACGGGCAAGCGTAAGCGCCACCCGGCAAAGCCTACAAGCGGCGCTTAGTCTACCCGGATTTCAACGAATTACTATCCGCAGATGTTACAGCGAGTTATTCACTCATGGCCTCGCGCCAGAGCCTTTCCACAATGCGCTGCGCCATGATGGCCTGCTCGCCGGACGTTTCAGGAACCGTCTGATTTTGCACGCAGGTGATGAAGTGGCGGGCGCAACCGGCAAAACCGCGCTGTTCAAGCGTGCTCTGCCAGCCAGGCGCGGGGAGCGTCATCACGCCGCTGCCCTTCTCTTCCCGCCATTCACGCATGTCGGTAATGTCGTACAACGCCCCGTCGGTGACGGCCTGGACGCATTCTCGCTGGCTGCCGGCACGACGATGCATGCTGGTAGTTACCTGCAGATGGTCAATCGCGAAATGGTGTTCTGCATAGACCATTTCACCCTGCTCGTTCGTGAGCAGCGTGCCACTTTGCAGCTGCGCGTTGCTGCCGGCGAGCCACAGCGCCGTATCCACAACGTGGAGATAATCATCCAGCAGCGTGAAGCGCAAATCGTTCGGCCCAATGCTGTCCGTGCGGTGCTTATCCATCCGCAGCGAGGCAAACGTGCCCGACTGTGCCTTAAGCTGCTGGTAAAGGGGCGCGAAGCGGCGGTTGAAGCCGACCATCAGCGTCAGTTTTTTACGCGCCGCCAGTTCAATCAGGCGTTCCGCGTCCGGAACATTTTCCGCCAGCGGTTTATCCACGCAAACGTGAACGCCCGCATTGAGCAGCTCGCTCACGACCTGATAGTGGGTAGACGTTGAGGTATGTACAAAGACCGCATCGCACTCGCGGGCCAGATCCTGAAGCGATGCCGCATACGGCATACGCCAGGTTTCGCAGATCCGCTCGGCCTTCTCGCGCGTGGGTGACCATGCCCCTTGCAGCGTCCAGTCCGTCGCTGCCCCCAGAACCGGCAGCCAGGCTTTTTGTGCAATACCGCCCAGCCCTACTACGCCAATGCGTAATTTTTTCACCGTCAGTCTCCCAAATGTGCCAGCAGGGCATCCAGACGCTGTTTCAGCCCGGCGACCTCGTCTTCCAGCGCCGCTACGCGGGCAACCAAATCATCATCTACGGCCGTTATGTCAGTTGCGCTGGATTTAACTGAACTATCAACGTCACCGCTGAACAGGTGCATATAGCGGCTTTCACGCTTGCCCGGCTCGCGCGCCAGACGCACCACGTAAGGACCGTCTTCACGCGCGGCCAGCCCTTCCAGAGTTTGCTCGACCTCCTGCATATCGCTGAACTCATGCATACGGGAAGCGCGCGTGCGCAGTTCTCCCGGCGTTTGCGCTCCGCGCAGCAACAGCGTGGTGACGACCGCCACTTCCGCACTGCTCAGCTTCAGGTCACCGAATTCGGAGTTACAGAAGCGCTGTTCGTATTTGGTCACGCGGTTGCCGAAGCCGCTGACGGTGCGGAGATAGTGACGTTTTACCAGCGCATCCAGCACGTCCTGAACCTCATGCTCGCTGAGGTTCATCACCGGCTCGCGGTTGGTCTTCTGGTTGCAGGCCATGGTCACGGCGTTGACGGACAGCGGATACTGCTCCGGCGTGGTGACCTGTTTTTCGAGTAAGCACCCAATCACGCGCGCTTCTGTACCGTTTAGCTGATACTTCATCTTTTCTCCTTAACGACCTGCAGTCCAGTCCCGGGTGGTTAATGCCGTCAGAACGTGGTCGCGCCACTCTCCGTCTATCAGCAGATAGTCTTTGGCGTAACCCTCTTTCTCGAACCCTAAACGCGCCAGCAGATTTCCGCTGCGCTGGTTATGCGGCATATAGTTCGCCATAATGCGATGAATGTGCTGGGTGCGTTGCATATAGCGGATCGCTACCGTCAGCGCCTCGTACATCAGCCCCTGCCCCTGCCACTTCTGGCCGATGGAGTAGCCCAGGTAGCAGGCGTGAAACGATCCCCGCACCACGTTTGAAAAATTGGCGATCCCGATAATCTCTTTCTCTTCAGGATCCAGCAGCGCGAAATAAAACGCGCTGCCCTGCTTGTGAAATTCCGTAATCATGCTGAGGCGCGCCTGCCAGCCGGAAGGGTAACAATGGCTCTCATCCCGAACGGGTTCCCAGGGTTTTAAAAACTGGCGATTCTCGGCGTAATAATCCGCCAGACGCCAGGCATCACGCTCATGCACCAGACGAACGACCAGCCTGTCCGTTGTCAGACGCACTTTTGGCACATTACTGCGATAGCCAAACATCGATACCACTCCTTCCCGTCACTTCAGCTTGCCCATTAGCTTTACTATACCTGCGCCTGCGCCGTCTGTGAAAACAGTGACATACCATTTTCACCTCTTTTCACATTTTTCGATGAGAACTCTCTATCAAAGCACCCTTTTGATAAAAAAATATTGTCACGTGCAGGGGTGGGAAAAAACGCGGCGACACCGCAGAATGTTAGCGTGCTCACCATCTTATTTTCCCTGGAGGGAAAATGTCCCGCGTATCACAGGCCAGGAGCCTGGGTAAATATTTCCTGCTCGTCGATAACATGCTGGTCGTGCTCGGCTTTTTTGTCGTTTTTCCGCTTATTTCGATCCGCTTTGTCGATCAGATGGGCTGGGCGGCATTAATGGTCGGCATTGCCCTGGGGCTACGCCAGTTTGTCCAGCAGGGCCTGGGCGTCTTTGGCGGGGCTATCGCCGACCGCTTTGGCGCGAAACCGATGATCGTCACCGGTATGCTGCTGCGCGCGGCAGGGTTTGCCACGATGGCGGTCGCCCAGGAGCCCTGGCTGCTCTGGTTCTCCTGTTTCCTCTCCGGTATCGGGGGCACGCTGTTCGATCCGCCACGCACCGCGCTGGTGGTAAAGCTGATTCGCCCGCAGCACCGCGGCCGTTTCTTCTCGATTCTGATGATGCAGGACAGTGCCGGGGCGGTTATCGGCGCCCTGCTGGGAAGCTGGCTGCTGCAGTATGATTTCCGTCTGGTCTGCGCGGCTGGGGCGGTGCTCTTTATGCTGTGCGCGCTGTTTAATGGCCTGTTCCTGCCGGCGTGGAAACTGTCAACGGTGAAAGCGCCGGTTCGCGAAGGGCTGGGCCGCGTCCTGCGCGACAGACGTTTTGTCACCTATGTGTTGACCCTGACGGGATATTACATGCTGGCCGTGCAGGTCATGCTGATGCTGCCGATCATGGTTAACGACATTGCCGGTACCCCTGCGGCGGTGAAATGGATGTACGCCATCGAAGCCTGCCTGTCGTTAACGCTCCTCTATCCGATTGCCCGCTGGAGCGAGCGGCGTTTTCGCCTGGAGCATCGCCTGATGGCCGGACTGTTCCTGATGACGCTGAGCATGATGCCGATCGGCCTGGTGAACACGCTCCAGCAGCTGTTTACGCTGATTTGCACGTTCTATATTGGCTCGATCATCGCCGAGCCTGCCCGCGAAACGCTGAGCGCCTCGCTTGCGGATGCGCGTGCACGCGGCAGCTATATGGGGTTCAGCCGACTGGGGCTGGCGCTTGGCGGGGCATTAGGTTACGCCGGCGGCGGCTGGTTGTTTGATGCTGGCAAAGCGTTAAATCAACCTGAACTTCCGTGGATGATGCTGGGCGTGGTGGGCTTTATGACGCTACTCGCCCTGTGGTGGCAGTTCAGCCAGAAACGCAGCGCGAGCGGCATGCTCGAGCCTGGCGCGTAGCCTTTCCCTCGGGCGGGAGCCCTTCCCGCCCCACTTCTCAGTTTTTTCTGCTGGTTTCTGCCCATTCACGCTGACATACTGGCGTAACAGGACAGAAGCGCCGATTTTTCGTTGAGGAACACTATGAAGAAAATTGTCTTAGCCGCGGCATTGATTGTCAGCGGCCTGCTGGTTGGCTGTAACCAGCTCACGCAATACACCGTCAGTGAACAGGAAATTAATCAGGCGCTGGAAAAACATAACAATTTCTCGAAAGACATTGGCGTACCGGGTCTTGCCGATGCGCATATCGTGCTCACAAACCTCACCAGTCAAATCGGACGTGAAGAGCCAAACAAAGTCACCCTGGCCGGTGATGCGGACCTCGATATGTCCTCCCTCTTTGGCAATCAGAAAGCCAACATCAAGCTCAAGCTGAAGGCACTGCCTGTTTTCAACAAAGAGAAAGGGGCGATTTTCCTGCAGGAGATGGAAGTGGTCGACGCGAAGGTGTCTCCGGACAAGATGGCGCCGGTTTTGCAAACCCTGATGCCCTATCTGAATCAGTCGCTGCGGAATTACTTTAACCAGCAGCCGGCGTACGTCTTAAGCGAAGACAAAAGCAAGGGTGAAGCTCTGGCGAAAAAATACGCAAAAGGCATAGAGGTGAAACCGGGCGAAATTATCATTCCTTTCACCGATTAACCTGAAGGGCGCTGAGGCGCCCTTTTTTTTCACGGAAAAGTGTGCAAACGAAAACGTTTCCGCTTATGATTTGTGTCCGGCAAAAACAGCCATCCTTATGACTGATTCCTGACAAGCCGGAGCTTCCATGACTGCACAACCCCAGGTTCTTAAAATCCGCCGCCCTGACGACTGGCATATCCATCTGCGTGATGGCGATATGCTGAAAACCGTCGTGCCTTATACCAGCGAAATTTATGGCCGCGCGATTGTCATGCCTAACCTGGTGCCACCAGTCACCACCGTTGATGCCGCGATAGCCTATCGCCAGCGCATTCTCGACGCCGTTCCTGCGGGACACGATTTTACCCCGTTGATGACCTGCTATCTGACCGATTCACTGGATCCGAACGAAGTGGAGCGCGGATTTAACGAAGGCGTCTTTACGGCAGCGAAACTCTACCCGGCGAATGCCACCACCAACTCCAGCCACGGCGTCACCAGCATTGATGCCATTATGCCGGTGCTGGAACGCATGCAGAAACTGGGTATGCCGCTGCTGGTTCACGGCGAAGTAACGCATGCCGAGATTGATATCTTCGACCGCGAAGCCCGTTTTATCGAGACCGTGATGGAGCCTTTGCGCCAGCGCCTGCCCGCGCTGAAGGTGGTCTTCGAGCATATCACCACCAAAGACGCGGCAGAGTACGTGCGTGACGGCAACGATCTTATCGCCGCCACCATTACGCCACAGCACCTGATGTTTAACCGTAACCACATGCTGGTGGGCGGGGTGCGCCCTCACCTCTACTGCCTGCCTATTCTTAAGCGCAACATCCACCAGCAGGCGCTGCGCGAGCTGGTCGCCAGCGGGTTCTCCCGCGCGTTCCTCGGTACCGATTCCGCGCCTCACGCCCGCCATCGTAAAGAGGCAAGCTGCGGCTGCGCGGGCTGCTTCAACGCCCCAACGGCGCTTGCCAGCTACGCAACCGTGTTTGAAGAGATGAACGCGCTGGAACATTTCGAAGCATTCTGCTCCCTTAACGGCCCGCGCTTCTACGGCCTGCCGGTCAACGACACCTTCATCGAACTGGAGCGTAAAGCGAGCCACGTTGAGGAGTCCATTGCCCTGACGGATGACACGCTGATCCCCTTCCTGGCGGGTGAAACCGTAAGCTGGACGGTAAAACGTTAAAAAATCAGTGCCCCTTGTTGTCAAACTGATAATATACCTGTATAAATAAACAGTATATTACACAGGGGGCATTTATGCGTATTGAAGTCACCATAGCCAAAACTACCGTTCTGCCTGCCGGCGCGCTTGATGCACTGGCAGGCGAATTATCCCGTCGTATTAACAACACCTTTCCCGACAACGCGGGTGCCGTCACGGTGCGTTACGCCGCGGCGAACAACCTCTCCGTCATTGGCGCCGCAAAAGAAGATAAAGATCGCATCAGCGAAATCCTCCAGGAAACGTGGGAAAGCGCTGACGACTGGTTCATCACGGATTAACACTGCTCCCTCATTGTGTTTTTTTGCCGGGTCGCCCCGGCTTTTTTTTGCCTCATAATCCTGTAAGTTCAAAATAATTCGGCATCTTCTTTAAAAATCGTGAACGAGATGGTGTTTTATTGTTCGAACAATCCTAAAAAGCAGAAAAATGTGTTGCCACCTGTTTATTTTTCCCTTCGGAACCCTTATTACTTGGTATACTGAAGTTGCTTTCAGAAAAACATGCATTGAACCTCAAAGCCGTTGTCTTCTAACACGCATTAAGGGGGTTATAATGGAAAAGAATAGTGAAGTCATCCAGACCCACCCACTTGTTGGCTGGGATATCAGTACCGTAGATAGCTACGATGCGCTGATGCTGCGTTTGCACTACCAGACCCCAAATCAACTCAACCGTGAAGAAGCGGAAGTTGGACAGACGCTGTGGCTAACAACAGACGTCGCCCGTCAGTTTATTTCTATTTTAGAAGCAGGTATTGCAAAAATAGAATCTGGCGACTACCAGGAAAATGAGTATAAACGGCACTAAGCTTATGCCCACTTTTCTCTCTACAGGCACCCTCGCGGTGCCTTATTTATTTCTCCCTTGTCTAACCCCGCGTTGTTAATTACTCTGCTAACAAAACATCAGTTTATGAGATGCATATGAGATACGACTTAATCATTATTGGCAGCGGCTCCGTAGGATCTGCCGCAGGCTATTACGCAACACAGGCTGGTCTGAAGGTTCTGATGATCGATAGCCATCTGCCTCCTCATGCGGAAGGCAGCCATCATGGCGATACCCGCCTCATCCGCCATGCGTACGGTGAAGGTGAACGCTACGTTCCGCTGGTGCTTCGCGCCCAGACGCTGTGGGATGAACTGGCGAAACAGACCGAAGATCGTATTTTCGAGCGTACGGGCGTCATCAACCTGGGTCCGGCACATTCTGCGTTTCTCGCTGGCGTCGAACGCAGCGCGAAAGCGTTTAATCTGGACGTTGAGAAGCTGGATGCGACGGGCATTACCGCACGCTGGCCCGAAATTACCGTCCCGGACGATTATATTGGCCTCTTTGAAGCCCACTCTGGGGTGCTCCATTGCGAAACGGCGATCAAAACCTGGATCGAGCTTGCTGCGAAGGCAGGCTGCGCGCAGCTGTTCAACTGTCCGGTAGAGGCCATCACCCATGATGATAATGGCGTCACGGTCACCACTATTGACGGCGATTATTCAGCGTCCCGCCTGCTGGTCAGCGCAGGTACCTGGGTTACCCGCCTGCTGCCCGATCTGCCGATCCAGCCGGTGCGCAAGGTCTTCTCCTGGTTCCAGTCGGATGGCCGTTACAGCGCCCAGAATAAATTCCCGGCCTTCACCGGCGAATTACCCAACGGCGACCAGTTCTACGGCTTCCCGTCAGAAAAAGACGCGCTGAAAATCGGTAAACACAACGGCGGCCAGGCGATCTCCTCCCCTGAAGAGCGTAAACCTTTCGGCGCCTTCCCACAGGATGGCTCAGAAGCCTTCTCGTTCCTGCGCACTATTCTTCCGGGCATTGGCGGCTTGCTGTATGGCGCGGCCTGTACCTACGACAATACGCCGGATGAAGACTTTATCATTGATACGCTGCCGGGGCATGACAACACCCTGCTCATCACCGGACTGAGCGGCCACGGCTTTAAGTTTGCTTCCGTTCTGGGTGAAATCGCCGCGCAGTTTGCCCAGGGCATTGCGCCGCAGTTTGATCTGACGCCCTTCTCCCTCTCGCGTTTTAACGGATAATCCGCACGGGCTCCGGAGGTCAAGGGGCCCGCTTCATTCACACCGCATGTTGGGGCGTTATGCGCAAGATCGTTAGCTTTCTGATGAATAATATTCGCGAGCATTTTATGCTCTATCTCTTATTGTGGGCGCTGCTGGCCATTATTGATTTTGTTTACATTGTATTTTACTGAAAACCCAGACTGACAATAATTGACATTACTTTATCTTTATTGAAGCTTATATTTTCATCTTGCACGAAGAGATTGAATTAGCGTTAGCGATCCTTTTCAAAATTGCTGAAATAAATAAAATAAAAATCAATAGACAATTATTTCAGTTGCAATATCCCGCCTTCCCGTTCATTTTTACCCTTCGGTTAATTTGAAAATGGACATTCTGATGCAATGGCGTAACTCCTCCCGGCGCTACGGAATAATATCCATAGGTTTGCACTGGATATTTGCTCTTGCCGTCTACGGTATGTTTGGACTTGGGCTCTGGATGGTCACGCTCAGCTATTACGATGGCTGGTATCACCAGGCGCCGGAATTGCATAAAAGTATTGGTGTCCTGCTGATGCTGGGGCTGGTTTTCCGCGTGATCTGGCGGCACATTTCCCCGCCGCCCGCCGCGCAAAAGACTCACAGCAAATTTACCCGCGTCAGTGCAGTCGCCGCGCATATAGCCCTTTATGCGCTGCTGTTTGCCATCCTGATTAGCGGCTATCTTATTTCGACGGCTGACGGTAAGCCGATTAACGTTTTTGGCCTGTTCGAGGTTCCGGCAACCCTTAGCGATGCCGGCGCTCAGGCCGACACGGCGGGGGTTGTTCACCTCTGGCTCGCCTGGAGCGTGGTGATTCTGTCCGTGCTGCACGGGCTTGCCGCCCTCAAACACCATTTTATTGATAAAGACGATACGCTAAAGCGCATGCTTGGCCGCTCGTCAGTTGACTCTGGAGCATAAAATGAAAAAACACCTGCTGGGTATCGCACTGGGTTCTCTGTTATTCACCGCCGGCTCCGCCGTGGCGGCGGATTATAAAATTGATAAAGAGGGCCAGCACGCTTTCGTCAATTTCCGTATTCAGCACCTGGGATATAGCTGGCTGTACGGCACCTTTAAGGATTTTGACGGCACATTCACCTTTGACGAAAAAAATCCCGCAGCCGATAAAGTCAATGTGACCATTAATACGAACAGCGTCGACACGAACCACGCAGAGCGCGATAAACACCTGCGCAGTGGGGAATTCCTCAACGTCGCGAAATTCCCGCAGGCGACCTTCACTTCTACTGAGGTGAAGAAAGAGGGTGATAAGCTGAATATTACCGGCAACCTGACGCTTAACGGCGTAACCAAACCGGTCACGCTTGATGCGAAATTACTGGGCCAGGGTGACGATCCGTGGGGCGGTAAACGCGCAGGCTTCGAAGCGGCAGGGAAAATTCACCTGAAAGATTTTAACATCACAACGGATTTAGGCCCGGCGTCTCAGGACGTGGAGCTGATTATTTCCGTTGAAGGTGTACAGCAGAAATCATAATAACGTCGCCCGGCAGGCTTTTGCCGTGCCGGGCGTTATTATCATTCCGGGTCAGGGATACCCAGTTTGGTATTCAGACGACCGCGAGATTTATTGAAAATCTTGTTGCCGTTTTCACGTCCTGCGCGACGGCGACGCTGCTCTTCTTCCGGCAGGATGCTCTCTTCACTGCACAGCTCGCTACAGCAACCGTTAAACTTCTCGGCACAGGCCGGGCACTGAATGAACAACAGATGACAACCGTCGTTTTTGCAGTTGGTGTGGGTATCGCACGGCGCGCCGCACTGGTGGCACTGGGCGATGACGTCATCCGAAATACGTTCACCCATACGCTCGTCAAAGACAAAGTTTTTCCCGATAAAGCGTACCGGCAACCCCTGTTCACGGGCGCGTCGAGCGTACTCAATAATGCCGCCTTCAATGTGCCAGACTTTATTGAAGCCGTTGTGCTTCATCCACGCGCTGGCTTTCTCACAGCGGATACCGCCGGTGCAGTACATAACGATCTTTTTATCTTTATGCTCCTGCATCATTTCAACCGCTTTCGGCAACTGCTCGCGGAAGGTATCCGCCGGAATCTCCATCGCATTCTCGAAATGCCCCACTTCATACTCATAGTGGTTACGCATATCGATGAACACGGCATCCGGATCGTCCAGCATCGCATTCACTTCCGCCGCCTTCAGGTATTCACCGACGTCCGCCGGGTTAAACTCCGGATCGTCGATACCGTCCGCCACGATGCGTTCACGCACCTTCATGCGCAGCACCCAGAAGGATTTCCCGTCATCATCCAGGGCAATGTTCAGGCGTAAGCCGTTAAGGGCCGGGTCAAATTGATAAAGTACGTCGCGGAAGGCGCTGACTTTGCTTTCCGGTACGCTAATCTGCGCGTTGATGCCTTCACGGGCAAGGTAGACGCGGCCGAAGACGTTCAGCGCCGTGAACGCCTGATAAAGCGCATCTCGGGTCGCCTGCGGATCGTCGATCGTGAAGTATTTATAGAATGAGATGGTTGTGCGCGGTTCGGTTTCAGCCAACATACGCGCTTTTAACATCTCGTTCGAAACGCGGTTGTGTAACACTGGCATGGTGTACAGTCCTGGAGTCGTTAGAGAGAATGAAAAATCGGTCGGCATCATATAGCAAACAAAACCAATTTACATCCACACATTTTACGCTACATTTCACACACCCTGATTAATCAGGATTAACAATTGCTGTATTCGTGCACGCTTCGAAAGCAGATATTTTGGCTACGCCTCAAAAAATGAGACACTAGCGAAACAGGACGTTTGAACACAGGAAAGACATAACCCAGTTACCAAAATTTACTGCCGCCCTTTTGCATCCCCGCTATTGGTTGACCTGGCTTGGCATCGGCTTTTTATGGCTTCTGGTACAGCTTCCCTACCCTGTTATTTTTCGGTTGGGTAAATTTCTGGGCCGTTTCGCACAACTATTCATGAAGCGTCGCGCCAGAATCGCGTACCGCAACCTTGAGCTGTGTTTTCCGCAGATGAGCGACTCAGAGCGTCACAATATGGTCGCGAAGAACTTCGAATCCGTTGGGATGGGCCTTATGGAAACCGGCATGGCGTGGTTCTGGCCGGACAAACGCATGGCCCGCTGGAGCGAGGTAACGGGAACCGGCATGGATCCTGTACATACGCTTCAGGCCAACCAGACGGGCGTTCTGCTGATCGGCGTCCATTTTCTGACGCTGGAAATCGGGGCGCGTATGTTCGGCATGCAGGCGCCCGGCATTGGCGTTTATCGCCCTAACGATAACCCGGTCATCGATTTAATCCAGACCAACGGCCGCATGCGTTCCAACAAAAGCATGATCGACCGTAAAGATCTGAAGGGAATGATCCGTGCGCTGAAATCCGGCGAAGTGGTCTGGTATGCCCCCGACCACGACTATGGCCCACAGGCCAGCGTTTTTGTCCCCTTCTTCGCCGTTGAAGAGGCCGCCACAACCACCGGTACCTGGATGCTGGCGCGGATGTCCAAAGCCGCCATCGTACCCTTTGTTCCCCGCCGCAAGCCTGACGGTTCGGGCTACGAGTTGATGATGCTGGAACCGGAACTCGCGCCGCCGCTTGACGATGCAGAAACCACCGCGCGCTGGATGAACGGTATCGTAGAGAAATGCATCATGCTCGCACCCGAGCAGTACATGTGGTTGCACCGCCGCTTTAAAACGCGGCCAAAAGGCACGCCGTCCCGCTATTGATTTTCAGGATGCGATCCCCAGGGTCGCATCCTGTTTTAGCTTTAAAAGCTCCCCCTCATTGCGGCAATCATAACCCAGGCGCATAATTAGCAGGCTTATTACTTCTTGCTTCAGGTGCTCAGCACCTCATTATGCGGATTGTTATGTCACCTTCAGATGCCCCCATAAACTGGAAGCGTAACCTCACGGTTGCGTGGCTTGGCTGTTTTCTCACCGGCGCGGCGTTTAGCCTGGTCATGCCTTTTCTGCCGCTCTATGTTGAACAGCTGGGCGTGACGGGCCATAGCGCGCTCAATATGTGGTCCGGCCTGGTATTCAGCATCACGTTCCTGTTCTCCGCGATAGCCTCGCCCTTCTGGGGCGGCCTTGCCGACCGCAAGGGCCGTAAAATCATGCTGCTGCGCTCGGCGCTGGGGATGGCCATTATCATGGCGCTGATGGGCGTGGCGCAGAACGTCTGGCAGTTCCTGATTTTGCGCGCGTTGCTGGGTTTGCTGGGAGGATTTATTCCCAATGCCAATGCCCTGATTGCCACGCAAATTCCTCGCCATAAGAGCGGCTGGGCGCTGGGCACGCTCTCAACCGGCGGTGTAAGCGGTGCCCTGCTGGGTCCACTGGCCGGCGGACTCATGGCCGATAGCTATGGCCTGCGTCCGGTGTTCTTTATCACCGCCTGCGTGCTGTTCCTGTGCTTTGTTGTCACCCTGCTCTGTATTCGGGAAAACTTCACGCCCGTTGCGAAGAAAGAGATGCTACACGCCAGGGAGGTGCTGACCTCGCTTAAAAATCCCAGACTGGTGCTGAGCCTGTTCGTGACGACCCTGATTATTCAGGTCGCAACCGGATCGATTGCCCCTATCCTCACGCTGTACGTTCGCGATCTGGCGGGGAACGTCAGCAATATCGCGTTTATCAGCGGGCTGATTGCGTCCGTGCCCGGGGTGGCGGCGCTGCTTAGCGCGCCGAGGCTGGGGAAACTGGGGGACCGCGTCGGCCCGGAAAAAATTCTGATCTGTGCGCTGGTGATCTCCGTCCTGCTGCTGATCCCCATGTCGATGGTGCACTCTCCGTGGCAGCTGGGCTTACTTCGCTTCTTGCTTGGTGCCGCAGACGGGGCCTTGCTGCCCGCCGTACAGACCCTGCTGGTTTACAACTCCACGAACCAGATTGCCGGGCGGATCTTCAGCTATAACCAGTCATTTCGCGACATCGGTAACGTCACCGGACCGCTTCTCGGGGCGAGCATCTCCGCCAGCTTCGGTTTTCGCGCCGTCTTTATCGTGACGGCGGGCGTGGTACTGTTTAATGCAATTTATTCGTGGTTCAGTTTATCCCGCGCGCTACGGCCAGTGGCGGAATAAGACGAACGCCTGAAGCTAATTTTCGCATTCATACTTGCAGAATCAGATATTCAGCTATTCTTTCCCTGAAACCTTCTGGAAAACAGGGAGACACCAATGACCATGTACGCCACGCTGGAAGAAGCTATTGATGCCGCTCGTGAAGAGTTCCTCGCCGACAACCCCGGCGTTGAAGAAGAAGATGCTGACGTGCAACAACTTAATATCCAGAAATACGTTCTGCAGGATGGGGATATTATGTGGCAGGCCGAATTCTTTGCCGATGAAGGTGAAGAAGGGGAATGCCTGCCGGTCCTGAGCGGTGAAGGTGCGCAGGCCGTCTTTGATGGCGACTATGATGAAATCGAACTGCGGCAGGAATGGCTGGAAGAGAACACATTGCACGAGTGGGATGAGGGCGAATTTCAGCTCGAGCCACCGCTGGATACGGAAGAAGGTCAAACCGCAGCCGATGAGTGGGACGAGCGTTAATTTACGCTACTCGTAAGGGCCGTGGCTGGCATCGATCGGCAGCAGCAGCGTGTCGAAAATTAGCGAGAATGGCAGATCCAGCACGGTGAGGTAGCGCCATGCGGAGTCACGGAGATCCCACTTCACGCCCGGGTAATACTGATTCCCGTGGCCCTGCCCTGGAATGGTGCGGCTGATGATGCTGCCGCAGCCGCTGAGCAGGCATGCCATCAGAACGACGATGATGATTCTCATGAGTAACCTCTAAAAAAATACCGGCGATTATGCCGGTATTTTAGTTGGTGGGAGGTGCTTCGCTTACCTGCCCTACTTAACCACTTACTTCGCCTTCAACGCCAGCGGGTTCAGCTTCAGTTCTTTATAGTAGTTTACCCACGAAGAGTATCTCTCCGGAGCGGACCATACGCGGTAGTGAAGACGCGCCATCGTAACCGGGTCGCTCAGCAGGACCAGACGACGGTCACGGTTGAGTTTTTCCGGGGTCTCGTTCAGCGCCTGCTCAACGTGACGATCGCGGGCAATCTCCAGCACCTGGCTGGCACGGTGACGCGCAGTGGCCATTGCCGTTGCCAGGGCGTTGAATGACGGGTTAAACACGGCGTGCATAAAGCCGTCATCCAGCGTGCGATTGCGGTTCTGCTCGAGATAACGATCGGTGTCTACCAGCACCTGCGGCGGGGAATACTCTTCCGGGATCAGGAACAGCTTCCAGCGTTTGGTCCGCAGCCCCACCGTCGAACGGCTGGAGATCACGGAGACAAACGGCGACAGGATCAGCGAGAAGACAATCGGCGCCAGCCAGAACAGGAAGCGCAGATCCAGCCACGCCATCCCGGCCGCCCACACCAGACCCAGCAGCAGCTGAGAACCATGGCGCATAAAGGCCTCGCTCCACGGCGTGGAGTCGTCATCACGCTGCGGTGAGTTCCAGACCACTTCCCAGCCCAGGAACGCACTGACCACGAAAACGGTGTGGAACAGCATACGCACCGGTGCCAGCAGCACGGAGAACAGCACTTCCAGCAGCAGTGAAAGGGTCACGCGGAAGAAACCGCCGTACTCTTTCGAGCCTTTGCACCAGATCAGGATGATGCTGAGCAGCTTAGGCAGGAACAGCAGCACCATGGTGGAAGCAAACAGCGCAATCGCCAGCTCCGGACGCCACTGCGGCCACACCGGGAACAGCTGGCGCGGCTGCAGGAAGTATTGCGGCTCCGTCAGGGCATGCACGACCTGCAGCGCTGTGGAGAGCGCAAGGAACATAAACCACAGCGGTGCGGAGAGATAAGACATCACGCCCGTCAGGAACACCGCGCGGTGAACCGGGTGCATCCCTTTCACCAGGAACAGGCGGAAGTTCATCAGGTTACCGTGACACCAGCGGCGGTCACGCTTGAGCTCGTCCAGCAGGTTCGGCGGCAGCTCTTCGTACGATCCCGGCAGGTCGTAGGCAATCCAGACGCCCCATCCGGCACGACGCATCAGCGCCGCTTCCACGAAGTCATGTGACAGAATAGAACCGGCAAACGAACCCTCGCCCGGCAGCGGCGCCAGCGCACAGTGCTCAATGAACGGCTTCACGCGGATGATGGCGTTGTGACCCCAGTAGTGGGATTCACCCAGCTGCCAGAAGTGCAGGCCCGCCGTGAACAGCGGCCCGTAAACACGGGTGGCGAACTGCTGACAGCGCGCATAGAGCGTGTCCATACCGGACGCTTTTGGCGAAGACTGAATGATACCCGCGTTCGGGTTGGCTTCCATCAGACGCACCAGACCGCTCAGGCAGTCACCGCTCATGACGGAGTCAGCATCCAGCACCACCATGTAGCTGTACTGGTTACCCCAGCGGCGGCAGAAGTCATCGATGTTACCGCTTTTACGCTTCACACGACGACGGCGGCGGCGGTAGAAGATCTGTCCTTCGCCCTGCACTTCTGCAATCAGCTCCATCCACGCTTTTTGTTCTGCCACGCAGATATCCGGGTTGTAACTGTCGCTCAGGATGTAAACGTCAAAATGCTCCGCGTTGCCGGTCGCCTTCACGGACTCCCAGGTGGCACGCAGGCCCGCAAACACGCGGTCAACGTCTTCGTTACAGATAGGCATAATCAGCGCGGTACGGTGCTCAGGATTGAGGGGTTCATCCCCGACCGTTGACGCCGAAATGCTGTATTTGTCACGCCCCATCAGCAGCTGCAGGAAGCCCATCAGCGCGGTCCAGAAACCGGCCGAGACCCAGCAGAAGAGAACCGCGAACAGCAGAAGGATGCCGCTCTGCAGGATATACGGCAGCAGCTGCATGAAGGAGACCCAGAGATCCTGGCCCATCATGTCCATCGGGTTGATGAACGCCCAGCCCTGATACGGCAGGATGGTTTTCATATACCAGGTCGCGACGACCGTCTGCGCCAGCGTCAACAGCAGCAGGATATAGCGACGGATGGTCCCCACGGTACGCCATTTCTGTTCGGAAGCCTGCTCTTCTTTCGTCAGGCGTGACAGATAGCGCGGCGTCACATCACGCCCGCGCAGGCGATCCCAGAAGCGGCCCACCGGGTTGGTGCGCCACGGATCGGGGAACATTGAGGAACGCGTGGCCTTCGGCATCGCCTGAAGCTGATCGCGCCCTTCGTCGTCTTTAATCAACTGCCCTTCTGCCAGCGAGTCCGGCCAGGCCTGCTCCAGACGTGCCTTTACTGACCCCAGCGGCGTGTCATCATCACGGGAAAACTGACGATGTTCGCCATCCAGCGCGGTGTGAACCGCGCGGATGTCGCTCTTAGGCAGTGCCGCTTTTTCGATATCCGTCAGCGGCATGGCATCAATATATTCAGATGTATTATTCATTGGCAGGTAGCTGATAGCTCCAGGTTTCACTCAGCGGCTGATCGTTACTGACCAGCGCAGCACGCATTTCAGTGGTCTGTTTCGGATCTTTCACTTTCACGCGCAGGGTCAGACGCCAGCCTTTGGTTACCGGGTTGTAACGCACGGTATTCTCAACGATTTCACCGTTATCACCGATGCTGGCCTGAGCGGCAACGGCGGTGTCCGGTGACAGTTTCTTCATATCCTGGCCTGTAAAGTCCACGACAAAGGCCACGGTACCGTCAGGCTGACGGATAAGATTAGACTGCTTCACATCACCCGTTGAACGGCGAGTCTGCATCACATACGCGTTATCCGGCGCATGCAGCTTATCTTCGTCGCGGCTGAAGGTGATGGTGTACTTGAAGTTCATCTCTTTACCGGCTTCCGGCAGCTGATCCGGCGTCCAGTAAGCCACGATGTTATCGTTGGTTTCGTCGTTGGTTGGAATCTCAACCAGCTCAACCTTACCTTTACCCCAGTCACCGTTTGGCGTGACCCAGGCGCTTGGACGCTGGTCATAGCGGTCGTCCAGATCTTCAAAGCGGGAGAACTGACGGCCACGCTGCAGCAGGCCAAAACCTTGCGGGTTTTCCATCGCGAAGCTGCTCACCGCCAGATGTTTCGGGTTGTTCAGCGGACGCCAGATCCACTCTCCGTTACCGGCATGAATAGACAGACCGTTGGAGTCGTGCAGTTCCGGGCGGAAGTTAGTGGCCGGAGACGGCTGGTTCGGCCCAAACAGGAACATGCTGGTCAGTGGTGCAACGCCCAGTTTGCCCACTTTATCACGCAGGTAAACCTTGGACTGCACGTCAACCACGGTGTCACGACCCGGCATAATCACAAAGCGATAGGCGCCGGTCGCACGCGGTGAATCCAGCAGCGCGTAAATGGTCAGACGTTTATCCGTTGGTTTTGGACGTTCAATCCAGAACTCACGGAAACGTGGGAATTCTTCACCTGATGGCAGCGCGGTATCAATCGCCAGTCCGCGCGCAGAAAGCCCGTATACCTGCCCCGCGCCAATCACGCGGAAATAGCTGGCACCCAGCATGCTGACGATTTCGTCGTTTTTATCTTTGCTGTTGATCGGGTAAAGCACCTTAAAGCCTGCGAAGCCGAGGTCTTTCACCGTATCTTTATCGTGTTGCACATTGCCAAAATTGAAGTAATCCGGGCTGTATTTGATCTTACGTACCGCTGTGGCCGTCACTTCGTTGATGGCAACAGGCGTGTCGAAATACATACCCTGATGATAAAACTCAAGCTTGAACGGGGTCTTGATGTTGCTCCAGTAGGCTTTGTCGTGATTGAACTGGATCTGCTGATAGTCCGCATATTTCATATCGCGGAAAACGGAGGGCAAGTTACTTTTCGGCGCTTCGTAGCTCTTGCCAGCCATCGATTTTGCCTGTTTTGCGACATCGTCGATGTTAAAGGCCAGTGCCGATGAGGTATACAGTGATAACACCACTGCAGCACCTAACCAACGCATTTTCATCATCTGTGGTTTATGTTTCATAATAAGTAAGCACTTCCCCCTTTGTGTGCTTATATCGATCCGATCCATTTTAATGGAAACTCAGGCAATCCGACAACATTATCACTGCTTTGTTCAGCTGCTGGCTCATGGATTAAGCAAATGAAAGAACCCATTATTCACTTTGCGTGCTTATCCTGGAGACAGGGTGTCGGTCTTGGTGTAGGGTTGCTTTCGAATGTAACCATTATGAGTCTTAGGGATAAGACGAAAAGTCTGAGAATGCACAACGTTATATGAGCACAACACCAACAGAACGTGAATATTTCCTCGACTCGATCCGGGCATGGCTGATGCTATTGGGGATCCCTTTTCACATATCACTGATTTACTCCAGCCACACCTGGCATGTGAATAGCCAGATGCCCTCCTGGTGGCTGACGCTGTTTAATGACTTTATTCACGCCTTCCGTATGCAGGTGTTTTTTGTCATCTCCGGCTATTTCTCTTACATGCTGTTTCTGCGATACCCGCTTAAACGCTGGTGGAAAGTGCGCGTCGAGCGCGTGGGGATCCCCATGCTGACCGCGATTCCGCTGCTGACGCTGCCTCAGTTCATCATGCTGCAGTACGTCAAAGGCAAAGCGGAAAACTGGCCGAATCTGTCGCTGTATGAAAAGTACAATACGCTGGTCTGGGAGCTGGTGTCTCACCTGTGGTTCCTGCTGGTCCTGGTGGTGCTCACTACGGTGAGCCTGTTCATTTTCAGCCGCCTGCGTCACCACCTGAGTTCGAGAGCTGACGCCTTTTTCGCCACCGTTACGCTGGGCAAGCTGTCGGTGCTCTTCTTGCTGTTGGGTATCGCTTACGCCGCGGTGAGACGCATCCTGTTTATCGTCTATCCACCGATACTGAGCGACGGCCTGTTTAATTTTGTGGTGATGCAGTCCCTTTTCTACATTCCGTTCTTTTTAATTGGCGCGCTGGCGTTTATTTACCCGAAGCTGAAAGCGCTGTTTACCACCCCGTCACCGTGGTGTGCTGTGGGTGCGGCCATCGCGTTCGCGGCCTATCTGCTGAACCAGCGCTACGGGAGCGGTGACGCCTGGATGTACGAAACGGAAAGCGTGATCACCATGCTGCTGGGTTTATGGATGGTGAACGTAGTATTCGCGCTCGGCCACCGCCTGCTGAACTTTAAGTCCAGCCGCGTGACCTACTTCGTGAATGCGTCGCTGTTTATTTATCTGGTGCATCACCCGCTCACGCTCTTCTTCGGGGCTTACATCACCCCGCATATCGCCTCTAACACGCTGGGCTTCTTTACCGGTCTGGTGTTTGTCGTGGGGATTGCGATCGTGCTCTATGAAATCCACCTGCGGATCCCGCTTCTGCGTTTCCTCTTCTCAGGAAAACCTCAGGTAAAAGCCTCATAAACAACCGCGGCGCACTCAGTGCGCCGCGTTTGCTTCAGGTGTCCAGTTCCTGCCCGCGCTGGGTCAGCAACCGTTGATAAAGGTGGGTGGTTTCTTCATCGAAACAGACAAAGATTACTTTCTCAGGCATCGGTTTTAGCGACAGATAGCGGTAAACGGTGTCGACGGCGATCGTAGCGGCAGCCGCCTTAGGATAGCCATACACCCCGGTACTGATGGCCGGGAACGCCATTGTTTTATAGCCGTTGTCGGCAGCCAGCCGCAGACAGTTTCGGTAAGCCTCTTCCAGAATACTCGCCTCGTGCCGATCGCCACCGTGCCAGACAGGCCCTACGGCGTGGATCACCGCTTTGGCAGGCAGATCGCCCGCAAGCGTAATGACCGCATGGCCGGGAGGACATTCGCCCTGCTGTTGCCGTACGGTTTTGCAGGCTTCCAGCAGCTGCGGTCCTGCAGCCCGGTGGATAGCCCCGTCCACACCGCCTCCCCCCATCAGGGAGGGATTGGCCGCATTGACGATGACGTCGACGTGCATGGTCGTAATATCACCATGAATAACTTCAATTTGCGGTTTCATAAAGCCCCTCTGCAACCCGCCTTTTTATTAAGTGTATCGCAGGGCTGCCCGGGAGAAAAAACTATCAGAAAAAATCCTCTTCCGCACAAAGCGGAAGAGAGAACGCTATCGATACTGGATTTCGACAACCGCGAGCGTTTTTTCAGGGTTAAGGTATTTCATGCGGAGCGACACCAGATCTGAATCGGACACTTTGCCATTAAGCGCCTCTTCATAACTGACCATGCGCGTTTGCATACGATTATTATCCGGACAGGACATAGCAAACTGTCTCTGCTGCGGCGTAACTTCACAGGGGTCTGCAACAATGGCACCGCGAAAATGAATAACGCCACCGTTCACAATGGTAGCCGAATAAACCGGGAGGCTAAAAACAGAAACAATCAGGCCCAGACCCGTCACGAGTCGAGCGAAAGAGTGGTTCATTATCGGTACTCCTCAATGAAAATCGTCCTTGAGGGGTAAACGCACTTCATTATGACAAACGAAGTCTCACGTTAAGGAACATAATGACCTGATCCCTGATATCAGCATAGCTCAACGGCACAGACCCGCCACATTCGCAACACATTGATTTCATGAATGATTAAAGCGAACGTTCCGCTGGCGACCACTGCTGTGATAAATGAAGCGATTTACCGTCTGAAACGGTGACAACGATTTTTACCGTGTCTCCCGCATTAATATTTAAACTCAGGCGCATTAAATCAATCGTCTGATTAGCGGGTATAAAAAGGGTATTTTGCTGTCGGGACGAACTTTGTCCCCCCTGCCCTTCCCGAACGGAAACAATCTGAACCTGACAATCACACGGCTGCGCCAGGGTGACCTGAGGAATAATGGTGGTCATATTTTCCTGCTGCGACGTTTTGAAAGTTATCTGGCTGGAAAGCGCGGCAAGAAGAATTAAGGTATTCATGATGAACTCCCGAAAAAAAACAGGGCATCAGCCCTGTTTTTTTGTAGCACAGATTTCAGTATCAGTACTGATGAGCTGTCGCGTGGTTACCAAAGCCAATCTGGGTAACGTTGACAGTAGAGTTAGAGGCAGTCTGGTCGACGAGGGCGCCGTTAAAGCCGCCGGACTGGCTAACGTTCATAACAGATTTTTTGCTGTTCCACTGATCCAGTGTTGCACTGTTGCCAAATCCTTTCTGGGTCAGGTTGATTTTACTGTCATCAGAACCCTGACCAACGTCAGCGCCGTTACCGCCACCTTTCTGGGTAATATTCAGCACGGAATTTCTGGCGTCTGTCTGCAGAGCAACCGCGGAGTTACCGCCACCGTCCTGATAAATATTCAGGGTTGAATTTGGGCCACTGTATCCGCCATGACCATGCCCATGACCCCAGCCGCCCTGATTAATAGAACCCGCCATAGCACTACCAGAAACTACGATTGCTGCAAGCGCTGCCACTTTGAGAAATTTCATGGTAAACCCCCATCGGATTGATTAAAATCGTCGCGAATGCGCTAATGTTGAATAACGTTAATCGCCATTTGCGACTGTTTCTGCACTACAACTGCGGTTTTCTGCGTACCGTACTGCGTAATATTTGCTCTATTACCCGACCCTTTCTGGATAATTTTCGCGCTATTACCGTATCCCTCTTGCGTAATACCTGCATCATTCGCGGTACCGCTCTGATCGATCCAGGCTATATTGTAACTCCCTGATTGATCAACTCTTGCTCTGTTGCCCGCCCCATCCTGTGAAACAATGGACAAGAGTTTTGAACCTTCCTGGCGAACCTGAGCGTCATTAAAAACACCCTGTTGACCAATAATGGCTGCCTGATTGAGTGATGAAAGACTTAATTCGTTAACCGCAAAATTATATTCAGCATTGGCTAAATCTGAATTCGCTGCGGTTACAAATCCAGGCGCACCCAGTAATGTAAACACCATAAATAACGATGTGTATTTCATGTTGTCACCCTGGACCTGGTTATTTAATCACGCCATAACCTATAACCGTGTTACTTGTAAAAACGATGCATATTGTGTTAACGCGTCGTTACGGTGAAGAGTATGTCCGCTGAAACATTTTAAATATCTCACCCGCGCGGCTTATTTTTATTTTTCGGATCACCACAAAGTCGTAATTTACGACAAAAATCACTTTACTCAGGCCAGCTTATATTTTTTATTTCCCCTGTCCAACAATCAGGTTGTACAACGAGGCGAAGGCTGTCCACGCGTCTTCTCGCGTTGTTTAAACGTAACGGCAGAAGGACACTTTTTCACAGTCGTGACACGAAGCCCGTTTTCTTAAGCCAGACAACCGCGCATTTATGGGCTTAGAAATAATCTGTACCTCATACTGTTTTATCGTTCGCATAAAATAATAAATATACCTAAGAATCAATGAGATATAAATATTTGTATGATTTTTAAAAACTGTGCATCTCTATTTAGATGTACAACTTTCTCATCATTTCTCGCCATTCATCACAAGTGATTTTCACAAATTAATATTGATTTTTACATTCAGTTACATGTTTAACACTTGCTTTAAACTTCGTAAAAGCTAGGGAAGGTGCGAATAAGTCCGAGATGTGAGATCATCGTGTTGTAACCTGAACCCAGAATGAGTAACCGGATGAGCCAGCAACTGACTTTTGCCGACAGTGAGTTTTCCAGTAAACGCCGCCAGACCCG